>NZ_RZTO01000778.1:0-2841 GCF_003997225.1 Mesorhizobium sp. M2C.T.Ca.TU.002.02.1.1 | reverse complement strand
GTCCCTTGTTGACCGCGACATTGGCGACGCGCTCCATTTGCTGGCGCCAGTCGTTGCCGACGAAATTGTTGGAAAGGTAGATGGCGTAGGTTTTCTTGGCTTCGGCATGGCCGGATGTCGCTCCAACGCAGACTGCGAATCCGGCAAGCGCCATCAGGCCGGCGCACAGGCTCCTCGATTGCATTGTCTCCTCCCTATGTTCCTCCCGGCCGGCGATGGACTGCGCCATCTTGATCGGACACCGGGCCTCTCGACGGCCGTGAGCACGGGCGGAATTCGCGCGCGATCTCGCTTCCCGCCGGCATCTCAGCCTAGCTATCATGCTATTATAATTTTATAGGTCTGTCTATGTGCCCGTCGACAGAAATCGCACGTCGGGGCAGCCTCAGGACAGGTCGTTGGGCGCGTCGTAGGTGATGCTGAAAATATCGGCCGGATGGCGCGCGACGGAGAACTCGATGCTGCGCTGGTCGGCCGACTGATAGAGCATCTCCACAGTCAGCACCGCGCTGCCCAGCGCGATGCCGAGATCGGCGGCAACCGCCTCGTCGGCGACTTCGGCGCGCACGGTGACATGCGCCACGTCGAGACGCAGGCCGAGATGCTTCTGCACCGAGCGGAAGATCAGCACGTCGGAGAAGTCCTCGCGCTTCAGCCTGGCGCCGACATCTGGGGGAAAGTAGGTGGTGATCTGCGCCTTCCGCTGCTCGCCGATCGACAGCACGCTGCGCAGGCAATAGCCCGCCTCCTCCTTGCCCATGCCGAAATGGCGCTGGAGCACAGGTGAGACTTCCTTGCGATAGGATTTCACCGTCAGCTGCGCGTCCTTGGTGAAGGCCGCCATGTCGGCGAAGTTCTTGAACTTCCAGCTCAGATTGACCGACGGGCTGCGCGCGGCGACCACCGCCGGTTTCGCCGAGCGCTTCTTGATCAGGCCGTCGGCCTCGAGATCGCGCAGCGCCTGGCGCACGGTGATCAGGCTGACCCCGAAATGCTCGGCGATCGCCGCCTCCTTCGGCAATTCGCCGCCGACGGGAAAAGTGCCGTCGCCGATCGGCACACGCAAGATGTCGGCAAGCTGACGATAGAGCGGCCCGTTGGAGCGTCCAAGCGTGCGCCTGGGAAGACTGTCGATGGTGGGAACGGTGTGGTCCATGAGCCTCGTCGCGTCTGTGTCGAAGCTTTTATAATAGCTTCCGTCGCCCGAGGCTAGGCAACGTCGGCGACGATCCGCAGTCCTAGACGAAGAGCCGGAGCGGATGCTCGACCGCCGATTTCAGGGCGGCGAGCCACGCGGTCGAGGTCGCCTCGTCGAAGGCTGCCGTGTCTGCCGTGAGCAGGCACTCGGCATGGTCGCCCGCGCTGTCGACCGAGACCGTCAGGCGCATGGCCCGGCCAGGCAACAGCGGCATCATCATCGGTCGGATATCGCTCGGCGGCAGCAGCCGCGCGGACAGGGTGGCGGGTTTTTGCGAATCGTCGCGCGTGTCCGACTGGGCCGCAAGCCGCGTCGCGCGCAACGATGTCAGCGGCATTCCCGAGGTGGCCGCGAAGACGACTTGCCTCTTGCCCAGTTCGAGCGTCACCGGCGCCTCGCCGGCCTTCGCCCCGTCCGAAATCTCGATGAATGCGCTACCCACCGCGCGCAGCAGGATATCGTCGATGTCGAACACTTTCCCCGAGCTCTCCAGCGCGGCCAACAATTCATGCAAGGCGCCCATGGCGATCGATGTCGCGAAGGCGGCGATGCTGGAAGCGGCAACCATTGGCGCCGGAGCCGCATCCGCAAGCGCCGCAGGCGCTTCGAGCGGGACGAACTCGAGCACATCGGCGGCCAGGATGCGGCCGCCCGGACCGCTGCCGCGGAGGGCTTCGAGCGGAAGGTTGCGCTCGCGGGCAAGCCGGCGCGCATAGGGCGAGACAGCCAGCCGCGATGCGACGGCAACGTTCATTTCAGATACTCGGCGTTGACGCAGTTGGTCAGTCGTCGCTCGGCGAGATAGGCATGCACGACTTCGATCGATTTCAGCCTGAGATCGCGCATCGCCGCCGGGCTGTAGAAGGCCGCATGCGGCGTCACGATCAGCCGGTTGGCGATCCATGGCTCGCGGCGCCGCCACGCCGCCAGAAGCGGATGGTCGAGGTCGCCCGGTTCGTTCGGCAGGACGTCCAGCCCGGCGCCGGCGACTTTGCCGTTGCGCAGCGCCGCTTCCAACGCGTCGAGATCGACGATCGGACCCCGCGCCGTGTTGACGAAGACAAGGCCCGGCTTGGCGGCGGCGAAGGCATCCGCGCCGAGCAGCTTGCGCGTTTCCTCGCTCAACGGTGCATGCACGCTCACCACATCGGCCCGCCCCATCAGATCGGCCAGCGAATGCACCCGCCCATAGCCGGTCGACAGGTCGACGCCGGACAGAAGATGCGGATCGTAAAACACCACCTTCATGTCGAAGGCGGCAGCGCGGCGGGCCGCGGCAAGCCCGATGCGGCCGAGCCCCACGATGCCGAAGGTCGCCCCCTTGTGACGGCGCACCAGCGGCGCCTTGGAGAAATGCCAGCCCTCGGCGCCATTGGCCGCTAGCTCGGCGCCATAGGCAGAGGTGCCGCGCGTCAGCGCCAGCATCAGGCCGATGGCATGGTCCGCAACCTCTGTGGTGCCGTAGTCAGGCACGTTGCAGGCGGGAATCTTGCGCGCGCCCCAGCCGGCCGTATCGATGTTGTCGAAGCCGACACCGGAGCGCACCGCGATCCTGGCCTTGGGAAAGGCAGTCGGCGCAGCGGCGACATTGTGGGTCGGCGAATAGTTGATGACCGCATCGACCGTCTGGCAAACCGCCGGAT
>NZ_RZTO01000777.1:0-2842 GCF_003997225.1 Mesorhizobium sp. M2C.T.Ca.TU.002.02.1.1 | reverse complement strand
GTCTCTCACCGCCGCCGGGAAGCGGTGCTTAAGGATATCGTCGCGCTTGCCGACCGCTATGGCGTCGAGATCGGGACGGCGATCCGCAGCAGAGCCGCCGCGGCCGATGCCATCGCTCGCCAGGCGGGCCGCAACGTAGCGTTGATCGTCATGGGCGTGGCGCGGCGCCAGGGCGAGGAACTGATCTTCGGCGAGACGACGACGGCGGTTCTGCGGCGCAGCCCATGCCCGGTGGTGCTGATCTCCGACGAGCGGGTGAAACGCGACGAGAGCGATCGCGAGGCCGTGCGCACGGGGGCGGGGACCGGGTGATTGGCCAATCTCCCCACGAGGGAGGAGATTGGCGGCTTTGGCGCCGCGCTTTGCCTTTCCAATCCCGCAAGATCATCGCTTCGCCAGCCTCGCTTGACTCCTTCCTTTAATTTCTAAAGATTATAAAATAAATGGGAGGAACAATGGGCATCCATCACGGCGCGATTCTGCGCATCCTGAGGGATGACGGTCCGCAGTCGCGGGCGGAGCTGGCGCGCCGCACGGCGCTGTCGCCGACCGCGCTCACCCATCTCACCGCGCAGCTCTTGAAGGACGGCATCGTCACCGAGCTCACCCAGGCGGCCGGTGGTGGAGCGCCGATCGGCCGGCCGGCCGTCGGCCTGGCGTTGGTGCCCGATGCCCACCACGTCGTCGGCGTGCACATCGGCGCGGGCACCATTCACGCCGCGGTCACCGATCTCAAGGCGTCGGTGAGGCAGCTCGATTCCTTCCACTTCGACACCTCGACCATCGAGCCGGCGCGCGTCATCGCCAAAGTTGCCCGCATGGTTGACAGCCTCATCCGCAAGACCGGCGCCGACCGCTCGAAGATCCTCGGCATGGGGCTGGGCGTGCCGGGCCCCGTCGATATCAAGCGGCGGCGCAACCTGTTGTCGATCAACTACGACTGGCGCGACGTCGCCTTCGCCGACGAGCTCGAAAGCGCGCTCGGCATGCCCGTCGTTGTCGAGCACAATGTCAGCGCCATGGCGCTGGCGGAGTCGCGCTACGGCATCGGCCGCGAGGCCTCGGCGCTGCTCTACATCTATCTTCGCACCGGCCTCGGCGCCGGGCTGGTGGTCGACGGCCGGCCGTTCCGCCCCGGCGGCCATGGCGCGGTCGAGCTTGGTCATATCCAGGTCGTCGAGCATGGCGCGCGCTGCGCCTGCGGCAGCACCGGCTGCCTGGAGACGTTCCTTTCCGAACGGGCACTGTCGCGCGCGGCCGGCATCGACACGCCGCATCCGAAGCGCCTGCTTGCCGCCGTCGAAAAACACCCGGAGGTCTGGAACGACGCCGTGCGTCATCTGACGACGGCCATCGCCAGCGCCGCCAACCTGCTCAATCCGGACCTGATTGTTTTCGGCGGCCATCTCGGCGAGGCGCCCGAGAGCTTCATCGACGCCATCCGCGCCGGCGTGCCGCCGCGCGTGCTGCCGCCGATGCGCGACGTGATGCGCTTCGAGCGCTCGGGCATCGGGCCAGGCGCCGGCGCCGTCGGCGGCGCGGCGGTGGCGCTCGACCATCTGTTCTATTCGGGAGCCCCGCGATGAGTTCGGGTGCTGAAAAGCCGCGCGCTGCTTCCTCGGCCAGCCGGCTGGCCGCCTTCGATTACGCCGGCCTGGCCTTGAACATTGCCGGCGTGGTTGCCGGCATCACGATCTGGTGGGTGCTCACCGCAAGCGGGGCCGTCGGCCTGCCGCGGCCGCCGGACGTGCTGTCGCGCTTCATCGAGCTTGCCGGCAACGGCCAGCTGCTGCGCGACACCGCCGCCAGCCTGGCCCGCGTGCTGGCCGGCTTCCTGCTCGGCGTGCTGCTTGCCATTCCCGTCGGCTTCGCCATGGGCTGGTACAGGATAGCGCGCGCGCTCGTGGAACCCTACCTACAATTCTTCCGCATGATCCCGCCGCTGGCCATCATCCCGCTGGCCATCGTCACCATGGGCATCGAGGAGACGCCAAAGATCTTCGTCATTTTCCTGGCCTCCTTCCTCGCCAGCGTGGTCGCCACCTATCAGGGCGTGATCAGCGTCGACCGCACCATGATCAATGCCGCGCGCGTGCTGGGCGCCAGGGATTTCACCATCTTCCGGCGCGTCGTCGTGCCGGCCTCGACGCCCTTCATCCTTGTTGGCGTGCGCATCGGGCTCGGATCCGCCTGGGCGACCGTGGTCGCGGCCGAGCTGATCGCAGCCCAGTCCGGCCTCGGCTACCGCATGCAGCAGGCGCAGCTCTACTACGACCTGCCGACGATCTTCGTCAGCCTGTTCGCCATCGGCATTCTCGGCCTTGCCATGGATCGCGCGCTGCAGGCGATCGAGCGGCGGCTCACCATCTGGCAGGAGCGGATATGACCCCGAAGATCGTCTTCGACAACGTCTCGCGCCGCTTCGACCTGAAGGACAGCTCCTTCCTTGCGCTCGACCGCTTCTCGCTCGATGTCGGCGACGGCGAGTTCGTCACCGTGGTCGGCCCTTCGGGCTGCGGCAAGTCCACCGCGCTCAACATCGCCGCCGGCCTGCTCGAGGCAAGCGACGGCCGGGTGACGGTGGACGGCAAGCCGGTCAATGGCCCCGGGCCGGAACGCGGCATGATCTTCCAGCAATATGCGCTGTTTCCCTGGCTCAGCGTGCGCGACAATGTCGAGTTCGGCCTGCGCATCAGGGGCGAGCCGGCGTCGCGCCGGCGCGAGATCGCCGAGCGCTTCATCGACTTGGTCGGTCTAAGCCAGTTCGCCGACGCGCTGCCCAAGACTTTGTCGGGTGGCATGAAGCAGCGCTGCGCCATTGCCCGCGCCTATGCCGTCGACC
>NZ_RZTO01000776.1:0-2844 GCF_003997225.1 Mesorhizobium sp. M2C.T.Ca.TU.002.02.1.1 | reverse complement strand
CTTCTCGCGCCTCTTGAAGGAACGCATCATCTTCATCACCGGTCCGGTCGAGGATGGGATGGCGACGCTGGTTTGTGCACAGCTTTTGTTCCTCGAGGCCGAGAACCCCAAGAAGGAAATCAACCTCTACATCAATTCGCCGGGCGGCGTCGTCACGTCGGGCATGGCGATCTACGACACCATGCAGTTCATCAAGCCGGCGGTGTCGACGCTTTGCATCGGCCAGGCCGCATCGATGGGTTCGCTGCTTCTGACCGCGGGCCACAAGGACATGCGTTTCGCCACGCCGAACGCCCGGATCATGGTCCACCAGCCCTCGGGCGGCTTCCAGGGGCAGGCTTCGGACATCGAACGTCATGCGCAGGACATCATCAAGCTGAAGCGCCGCTTGAACGAGGTCTATGTCAAGCACACCGGCAAGAGCTATGAAGAGATCGAGAGGACGCTCGACCGCGATCACTTCATGACCGCGGACGAGGCCAGGGACTTCGGTCTGATCGACAAGGTCATATCGAGCCGCGAGGCCGCCGAGGCAACCACGGCTTCAGCCTGACATCGACGGCAAATGACAGCATAACGCGGTTTTGGCGCGTCTTGCGGCATTTCGGCCACAATTGGCTGTTCCCTCAGGCGTTGGGATTGCCTACGTTAAGGCTATGTTGATTTTCGACGGCTTAGCTTTGCGTGGGGTTGCTGCGAATCATTGCCGCGTTTTCTGAATTGTGTTTCGTAGGGAATGCGCTGTGTGAGCCGGGACACTGGCGGTGGCGGATTCCCGCGATAGATTGGTGAGACGTCACTCGAAGCCAGGCGATCGGCGGGCGTTGGTGAAAGGACAGAAAAATGAGCAAGGTCAGCAACGGCGGCGGTGATTCAAAGAACACGCTTTACTGCTCGTTTTGCGGCAAGAGCCAGCACGAAGTCCGCAAGCTGATCGCCGGACCGACGGTCTTCATCTGCGACGAATGCGTCGAACTGTGCATGGACATCATCCGCGAGGAGAACAAGACCTCGATGGTGAAGTCGCGCGAAGGCGTGCCGACCCCGCAGGAGATCCTCAAGGTCCTCGACGATTACGTCATCGGCCAGCCCTACGCCAAGCGCGTGCTGTCGGTGGCCGTCCACAACCACTACAAGCGCCTGGCGCATGCCGGCAAGAACAACGACGTCGAGTTGGCGAAGTCGAACATCCTGCTGATCGGCCCGACCGGCTGCGGCAAGACGCTGCTGGCCCAGACGCTCGCCCGCATCATCGACGTGCCGTTCACCATGGCCGACGCCACGACGCTGACCGAGGCCGGCTATGTCGGCGAGGACGTCGAGAACATCATCCTGAAGCTGTTGCAGTCGGCCGACTACAATGTCGAGCGCGCCCAGCGCGGCATCGTCTATATCGACGAAATCGATAAGATCTCGCGCAAGTCGGACAATCCCTCGATCACCCGCGACGTGTCGGGCGAGGGCGTGCAGCAGGCGCTGCTCAAGATCATGGAAGGCACGGTCGCCTCGGTGCCGCCGCAGGGCGGCCGCAAGCATCCGCAGCAGGAGTTCCTGCAGGTCGACACCGCCAACATCCTGTTCATCTGCGGCGGCGCCTTCGCGGGCCTGGACAAGATCATCTCGGACCGCGGCCGCAAGACCTCGATCGGCTTCGGCGCGACCGTGGCCTCGCCCGAGGATCGGCGCACCGGCGATCTCTTCCGCCAGGTCGAGCCCGAGGATCTGTTGAAATTCGGCCTTATCCCGGAATTCGTCGGTCGTCTGCCGGTTCTGGCGACGCTGGAAGACCTCGACGAGCCGGCGCTGATCCAGATCCTGACCGAGCCGAAGAACGCGCTGGTCAAGCAGTATCAGCGGCTGTTCGAGATGGAAAATGTCGATCTGACGTTCCACGAGAACGCGCTGTCGGCGATCGCCAAGCGCGCCATCGAACGCAAGACCGGCGCGCGCGGCCTGCGCTCGATCATGGAAGCGATCCTGCTCGACACCATGTTCGAGCTGCCGGCGCTGGAAGGCGTGCGCGAGGTGGTGATTTCGGAAGAGGTGGTGTCCGGCAACGCCCGGCCGCTCTACATCTACTCCGAGCAGAAGGAAAAGAAGGGCAATGTCAGCGCCTGAAATGGCATTGGACCTGTCAATTTTCACGGAACGGCGCCCGCGTGGCGCCGTTTTGTTGTCAAAGGCGGGGAGGCGGGCGATGGAACGGCTCGAGCGACCATGCTAACCCTTGATCTTTGCCCCGGCTGCATCCACCTAACAGCAGAAGGCCGAGGCGCCGAATTCTGTGCTGTAAAACTCCCGTCACAAACGGTGGTAGGCGGAACGACACTCGGTCGTTAATATGAGATTCGCGGTTGGCTAAAATAAGCGGCCGCGACATGAAAGGTTGGACAATGGCCAAGATATCCAAGGCTTCCGGCGACGGCGTTTTCGCAGTCCTCCCACTGCGCGATATCGTCGTGTTCCCGCATATGATCGTTCCGCTCTTCGTGGGCCGTGAAAAGTCGATCAAGGCGCTGGAAGAGGTGATGGGTCAGGAAAAGCAGATCCTGCTCGCCACCCAGATGAATGCAGCCGACGACGATCCTGAGCCCGATGCGATTTTCGACATCGGCACGCTCGCCAATGTGCTGCAGCTTTTGAAGCTGCCCGACGGCACCGTGAAGGTTCTGGTCGAGGGCGCCTCGCGCGCCAAGATCGTCTCGTTCACCGATCGCCCCGACTTCCATGAGGCCCGCGCCACCGCGCTTGCGGAGCCGGAAGAGGAAGAGGTCGAGATCGAGGCGCTTGCCCGCTCGGTCGTCACCGACTTCGAGAATTACGTCAAGCTGAACAAGAAGATCT
>NZ_RZTO01000775.1:0-2859 GCF_003997225.1 Mesorhizobium sp. M2C.T.Ca.TU.002.02.1.1 | reverse complement strand
CGCCAGCCCCACAATCCCCACCAGCAGCCGCCACCAGCCGAACAGCGCGTAGCCTTTGCGCGAGACGTAATCGAGCAGGAAGCGCACCACGATGAGCGCGGCGACGAAGGCGGCGATGAAGCCGACGGAGATGATCGGCAGGTCGGCCGCGGTCAGCACGTTGCGGTTCTTGAAGAGGTCGAAGGCGAAGGCGCCGACCATGGTGGGCATGGCGAGGAAAAAGGAGAATTCCGCCGCCGCGCGCTTGTCGACGCCCATCAGCAGCGCGCCGACGATGGTCGAGCCGGAGCGCGACGTGCCGGGGATCAGCGACAGGCACTGGAACAGGCCGATCTTGAGATAAACGCTCAACGGGAAGCGCTCGACGTCGTGATGCACCGGCTTGAAGTTGATGCGGTCGACGACGAGCAGCACCACGCCGCCAATGATCAGCATGCTGCAGATCAGTTTTGGCGATTCGAACAGATAGTTTTTGATGAAGTCGTGACCCACCGCGCCGATGACCGCGGCCGGCAGGAAGGCGATCAGGATGCCGATGACGAAATGCCTTGTTTGCGGATCGCTGGGCAGCTTGACCAGCATCTGCCAGAGCTTGCCGAAATAGACGCTGAGGATCGCCAGGATGGCGCCGAGCTGGATCAGGATCTCGAAGGCCTTGCCGGTGGAGTGGAAGCCGAGAAAATGGCCGGCAAGCAGGATGTGGCCGGTCGAGGACACCGGGATGAACTCGGTCAGGCCCTCCAGCAACCCAAGCAGCAGCGCTTCGACGATGGTCTGGCTTTCCATGGCAACCTCAGGATTTCGGGGATAGCTGGAGACAACGGCTTGCTTGTCACGGCGCGGAAGTCACCCTATAGGTCGCAACACCGTGACGGCCGCATGACGGGCCGCCAAGACTTACCGGCGCAGGTATCGATTCGCCAGTGCGCCCTATCATCGCGGAACCATGCTGACGCTTTTCCATCATCCCATGTTCGCCACCTGCCGGTTCGTGCGCCTCGCCTTTGGCGAGTATGGCGAGGAGCTGGCGCTGATCGAGGAAAAGCCGTGGACGCGGCGCAAGGAGTTCCTGGCGCTGAACCCGGCCGGCACGCTGCCGATCCTGCTCGCCGAAGGCGACGTGCCGATCGTCGGCGCCATGGTGATCGCCGAATATCTCGACGAGACGCGTGGCGTGCTGAAGCGCGACAAGCGGCTGTTCGCCGAGGACCCGATGCAGCGCGCCGAAATCCGCCGGCTGACCGACTGGTATCTGGCGAAGGCCGAGAGCGAGGTCACCCGCCACCTGGTGCGCGAGCGCGTGCTGAAGCCGGTGATGCCGGAAACCGCCGGCGGCGGCTCGCCCGATTCGGCGGCGATCCGCGCCGCGCGCGCCAACATCCGCCAGCACATGAAATACACCAATTGGCTCGCCGGCACGCGCCATTGGCTGGCCGGCAACAAGGTAACCTATGCCGACCTCGCCGCGGCGGCGACGCTTTCGGTGCTCGATTATCTCGGCGAGATAGACTGGCGCGAACACAGCGCCGCGCGCGAATGGTACACGCGGGTGAAATCGCGGCCGTCGTTCCGGCCGCTGCTCTCCGACCGGGTGCGCGGCCTGTCGCCGGTATCGCATTATGCGGATCTCGACTTCTGAAGCCTTACGCGCGCTGATCGACGCGGAGGCGCGCCGCGCCGGCTTCGAGGCGGTCGCCGTGACCCGGCCGGACGCGATCCCGCTGGCGCCCGCACGCTTAGCCGAATTCGTCGCCGACGGTTTCCACGGCTCGATGGACTGGATCGCCGAGACGCTTCAACGCCGCGCCGAGCCTTCGACATTGTGGCCGGAGGTGCGCTCGATCGTCGTGCTGGCCATGAATTACGGCCCCGACCGCGACCCGCGCGATATCCTGACAAAGCCCGATTGCGGCGCGATTTCGGTCTATGCGCAGAACCGCGACTATCACGACGTGATGAAGGGCCGGCTGAAGGAGATCGCCGGCAAGATCGTGGCAAGGGCGGGCGGCGACGTAAAAGTATTCGTCGATACCGCGCCGGTGATGGAAAAGCCGCTGGCGGAAGCCGCCGGGCTCGGCTGGCAGGGCAAGCACACCAACCTGGTCAGCCGCGCGCATGGCTCGTGGCTCTTCCTCGGCACGATCTTCACCACGGCCGAGCTCAAGCCGGACCAGGCCGAGATCGACCATTGCGGCTCCTGCCGCGCCTGCCTCGACGCCTGCCCGACCGATGCTTTCCCGGCGCCCTACCGGCTCGATGCGCGGCGCTGCATCTCCTACCTCACCATCGAGAACAAGGGGCCGATCCCCCACGAATTCCGCGAGGCGATCGGCAACCGCATCTATGGCTGTGACGATTGCCTGGCGGCGTGTCCCTGGAACAAGTTCGCAAGGGCTGCTTCCGAAGCGAAGCTTGCCGCCCGCGAGGATCTGCGCGAGCCGCCGCTGTCGGAGCTGCTCGCGCTCGACGATGCGGCGTTTCGCGCTTTCTTCTCGGGCTCGCCGGTCAAGCGCATCGGCCGCGACCGTTTCATCCGCAACGTGCTGATCGCCGCCGGCAATTCGGGCGATGCTTCGCTGACGCCGGCGGTGCGCGGACTGCTCGATGACGGCTCGCCGCTGGTCAGGGGTGCGGCAATCTGGGCCCTGTCGCGACTACTCTCCGATCGCGAATTTGGCGATCTTGCCGCCACGGCTTCGCAGACCGAGGCCGATGCGGCGGTTCAAGAGGAATGGCTGGCCGCCTTGACATCCGCGGAGGTTCATCGATGAGCGGGAGACGCTTCTTCATCTTCGGCGCCGGCTATTCGGCCAAGGCTTTCGGCCGGGCCAACGCCCAGCACGCGCCCGTCTCCGGCAC
>NZ_RZTO01000774.1:0-2859 GCF_003997225.1 Mesorhizobium sp. M2C.T.Ca.TU.002.02.1.1 | reverse complement strand
CATTCTTGGCCAAATCGATACCAAATCTGATAACTTGCATGACGGACGGTCTCCTCTGCTGGAGTTAATCACAGCCCAGTTTGGCACATTCGATGCCGCAAGGGGCCGTCCACCCATCATTCTAGGGTCTCCGCGACGCTTTGCGTCGCTCCGCCCTAGAATGACGAAGCCTTCTACCCCTGCGCCTGCCTCGCCTCAGCGGCCGGCGCGTCCACCTCGCGCCGTTCCGCCCAGCCGTCCAGCCAGTCGCGGCTCTGCATTTCGACAAGACGCGAGGCGGTGCGCTCAAATTCGAAGACTTCCGTGCCGCGCTTGGCCGTGTAAAGCCGTTCGGGCGGCGCCGCTGCGCTCATCACCAGCCGCATGCGGTGATCGTAGAGCGTGTCGATCAGAAGGATGAAGCGCTTGGCCTCATTGCGCTTGCCTTCGCCCAGCACCGGCACATGGTCGATGAAGACGGTCGAGAAACGGCCGGCGAGCGCCAGATAGTCGCGCGCGCCGAGCGGCTTTTCGCAAAGGTCGGCGAAGGAAAAGCGCGCCGCGTCGCCGGCGGCGCGCGGCACGACGAGCTGGCGGCCTTTCAGCGTCAACGTCACCTCTGCCGTCGGCTGGCCCTGTGTCATCGCCTTCCAGGCCTCGTCCAGGGCCCGCTCGGCCGCGGCGTCGTCCGGCGTGACATAGACAGGCTGCCGGTTGAGCTTTTCCTGCCGGTAGTCCTTGTCGGCGTCGAGCGTCATCACCGCCGCGTTGCGTTCGAGCAGCGAGATGAACGGCAGGAAGAGCTGACGGTTCAACCCGTCGCGATAGAGGTTCTCGGGCGCCACGTTGGAGGTGGCGACCAGCACCACGCCATTGGCGAACAGCGCCGAGAACAGGCGCGACAGGATCATCGCGTCGGCGATGTCGGTGACGGAAAACTCGTCGAAGCACAGCACCCAGGCCTGGTCGGCCAGCGCCCGCGCCACCGGCGGGATCGGATCGTCTTCCTTGACTGTGCCTTCCTTGCGCGCCTGTCGGTGCTTCTGGATGCGGTCCTGCACGTCGGCCATGAAGTCGTTGAAATGCACGCGGCGCTTGCGCCGGACCGGCAACAACTCGAAGAACATGTCCATCAGCATGGTCTTGCCGCGGCCGACGGCGCCGTGGATGTAGAGGCCCTTGACCGGTTCGCGCGGCTGCCGCTTGGCCGCGAACAGCCAGCCCAGCGCGCTCGATTTATGCGCCAGCCTTTTGGCCGAGATCTCGTCGATCAGCCGGTCGAGCGCGGTGACGATGCGCTCCTGCGCCGGATCGCGCTCGACCGCGCCGCTCTGGACGAGATGGTCGTAGCGCTGCCTGACGGTCGCATGGGTCTGGAGGCCGTCACGCAGGTGCATGGATCCGGTCATTTGCTTTTTGAGCGGAACGCTCGAGGAATGGCCCGAGTGTGTTGAGATTCAGGTCAGGCCGAGTCGAAAATGGTGGTTTCCGGGAACCGGAGCGGAGCGTACCTGAAGTACGTGAGCACCGGAAGCGCGGGAAGCCGGCATTTGCAGACCGGCCTCACCTGAATATCAGCACACTCTCGCCCTATCTTGTAAGCGAGATGGGCTGCCCATTGGAAGTCTGCCCGTCGAACTTTTCGCCGCCCGACGAATAGAGCCTGGCCAGCGTGCCGCCATTTTCGTCGTAAAGCGTCAGCTGCTTGCCGGCGACGTTCCACGACTTGATGCCGTCGATCGGCGCCGGGCAGTGCAGCGGACCGGCGCGGTAGCCGGCGCCGAACTTGGTCTGCGGCGTCGCCACCTTGCAGCTCTGCCCGGAGACATTGACATTCCACACGCCGGCGACGCTGGCCGCGGTGAGATCGGTGGCGCCGGCCGGCGCCGTGCCGTCCGGCGGCAGCGAGGCGACCTGGGTGTTCTTCGGCGCGGTCGGGAATTGGGACGCGTCGGCGGTGCCGGGGGAAGCCGGCGGCGGCAGCTGATTCTGCGTCACCGTGCCGGATGGCGCCGGCGTCAGCGGCGCCGGCTGCTGGTCGTCCATCGACGAGAAGCGCGAGGTCGAGCAGCCGCTCGCAACCAGCGCGGCCAGCGATACGGCCACAAGGCCAGTTCTGGAAAAGGGGCCAGTCTTCGAAAAATTCATTCCAACCTCCGTCGGATCTGGCCGGGGGGAGCCATCCGCGTAATGTTCGCTTCCACCAAGATGGCGAAGGTGGCAGAATTTCAACCCGATATGGTTAAAATAGGGTTTTCGAACCAGCTGTTGCAAATTTATCGCAACAAACGGCCCACACCGGAAAGCCACCCGAGGCATTCGTCTAAACCGTTGAAATATCGATATTATATCCGTGCGCTCGGCACGAACACATAGCCGTCCGGGCCGACGATGTAGCATTCGCGCAGCCCATGCGGCTTGTCGATCGTGCCGGCCAGCACAATGTGGCCGAGCGCCGCCGCCTTTTTCTCGACCGCATCCGGATCGGCGCCGTAAAGGCGCAGCTCTATGCCGACGCCGCGTGTCTCGGCGCCCGCGATGACGCCCGTCATCGGATTGTCGAGAAAGCTATGGTCGGCATGCAGCATGAAGATCGAGCCCAAAAGCTCGATCGCCGCGAAATCCTCGTCGGCATAGATGATCCGGGCGCCGAGCACGTCGCGGCAGAAAGCCTCCATCGCGGCCATGTCGGTGACCAATAAGTTGACGCCGACCCCATGCGGCAGCGAGCGGCCGAAATCCTCGGCCTTCATCCACGGTGTCTTGGTTCGCTTCATCGCCATGACGGCCGTCCCCTCTCTCCCGATCCTAATTGAACCGGGCTTCGCCCGTTGGCATTCGCCAGCAAAATGTTTGCGCCAGGCGGGCGCGTCCTTATCT
>NZ_RZTO01000773.1:0-2864 GCF_003997225.1 Mesorhizobium sp. M2C.T.Ca.TU.002.02.1.1 | reverse complement strand
GGTCCGTGTAGTGCCAGGATTCGATGCGGCGCGTCGGCAGGCCGTGCTTGATCGCCTCGATCGCGTCGTCGCGCTTGACCATCACCGCGCCGTCGCCCGGCAGCAGCGACAGCCGCTCGCCGAAGGCATCGATCAGCGCCGTCTCGGCCAATGTCCGCTGGGGCTGTGCGTGCATGTTCATCGTTCTTGCCTCGACCGCTCCCATCTCACGCGGCTTCGCCGATCACGCCGGCATAGCCGTTGGCCTCGAGATCGAGCGCCAGCGACTTGTCGCCCGACTTGATGACCTGGCCCTTGTAGAGCACGTGCACCGAGTCCGGCACGATGTGCTCGAGCAGGCGCTGGTAGTGGGTGATGACGACGATGGCGCGGTCCGGCGAACGCAGCGCGTTGACGCCGTCCGAAACGATCTTCAGCGCATCGATGTCGAGGCCGGAATCGGTCTCGTCGAGCACGCAGAGTTTTGGCTCCAAGAGCTTCATCTGCAGGATCTCGGCGCGCTTCTTCTCGCCGCCCGAGAAGCCGACATTGAGCGGACGCTTCAGCATGTTCATGTCCATGCTGAGCGAGGCCGCCGCTTCCTTCACGCGCTTCAGGAACTCCGGCACCTTCAGCGGTTCCTCGCCGCGCGCCTTGCGCTGCTCGTTCATCGCCACCTTGAGGAATTCCATCGTCGCCACGCCCGGTATCTCCATCGGATACTGGAAGGCGAGGAAGATGCCGGCAGTGGCGCGCTCGGCCGGATCCATTTCCAGGATCGACTGGCCGTTGTAGAGGATGTCGCCTTCAGTCACCTCATAGTCCTCGCGGCCGGCGAGGATATAGGACAGCGTCGACTTGCCCGAACCGTTCGGGCCCATGATGGCGGCGACCTCGCCGGCTTTCACCGTCAGGTTCAGGCCGCGGATGATCTCGGTGCCGTCATCGACGATGCGGGCGTGAAGGTTCTTGATCTCAAGCATTCTTGTCTACTTTCGTGTTCTTGTTGTTCTCGTCGCTCGATCCTTGCCGAGACCTCCCTAGAAGGGCGCCCGCGAGATCGCCGGTAACGAACATCCAGCCAAAAAACCCAACTGCTCCAAGGACTGCAATCGAACCACCGATATTCTTCACCGAACTCAAGCCAAACATTGCGCCTATCAGAGCCATCACGGCACCTCCGATAGCCAGCGTCAACAAGAGCATCAGAACGACGACTATCAAGCTCTCGATTCGCTCGAAGAACTTCCTAATCAACCCACGCTGCCTTCCAGCGAGATCCCGATCAGCTTCTGCGCCTCGACGGCGAACTCCATCGGCAGCTGCTGGATGACATCCTTGACGAAGCCGTTGACGATCAGCGCGATCGCTTCCTCCTCGGGGATGCCGCGCTGCATGACGTAGAACTTCTGGTCCTCGGAGATCTTCGACGTCGTCGCTTCGTGCTCGAACTTCGCCGTCGCGTTCTTGGCCTCCATGTAAGGCACGGTGTGCGCGCCGCACTGGTCGCCGATCAAGAGCGAGTCGCAATTGGTGAAGTTGCGCGCGTTGGCCGCCTTGCGATGCGCCGAGACCTGGCCGCGATAGGTGTTCTGCGAGAAGCCGGCGGCAATGCCCTTGGAGATGATGCGGCTCGACGTGTTCTTGCCGAGATGGATCATCTTGGTGCCGCTGTCGACCTGCTGGTAGCCGTTCGACACGGCGATCGAATAGAACTCGCCCGAGGAGTCGTCGCCGCGCAGGATGCAGCTCGGATATTTCCAGGTGATGGCCGAACCGGTCTCGACCTGCGTCCACGAAATCTTCGAGCGATCGCCGCGGCAGTCGCCGCGCTTGGTGACGAAATTGTAGACGCCGCCCTTGCCCTCGGCATCGCCCGGGTACCAGTTCTGCACCGTCGAATATTTGATCTCGGCGTCGTCGAGCGCGATCAGCTCGACCACCGCGGCATGCAGCTGGTTCTCGTCGCGCTGCGGCGCCGTGCAACCTTCGAGATAGGAGACATAGGCCCCCTCCTCGGCGATGATCAGCGTGCGCTCGAACTGGCCGGTGTTCTTCTCGTTGATGCGGAAATAGGTCGACAATTCCATCGGGCAGCGAACGCCCTTGGGTACGAAGACGAACGAGCCGTCGGTGAACACGGCGGAATTCAGCGTCGCGTAGAAATTGTCCGAGGTCGGCACGACCGAGCCCAGATATTTCTGCACCAGCTCCGGATGCTCGCGGATCGCTTCCGAGATCGAGCAGAAGATGACGCCCGCCTTGGCGAGCTCTTCCTTGAAGGTGGTGACCACCGAAACGGAATCGAACACGGCGTCGACCGCGACGCGGCCGGACTTGTACACGTTGTCGCCGATCTCGTCCTCGTCCGCCGCCTCGGTCTTCTGCACGCCGGCCAGGATCTCCTGCTCCCTGAGCGGGATGCCGAGTTTTTCGTAGACCTTGAGCAATTCAGGATCGACCTCGCTCAGCGACTTCGGCCCTGGCGTGCTCTTCGGCGCGGCGTAGTAGTGGATGTCCTGAAAGTCGATCTTCGGATAATGGACGCGCGCCCAGGTTGGCTCTTCCAGCGTCAGCCAGCGGCGATAGGCCCCCAGACGCCATTCCAGCATCCAGTCCGGCTCACCCTTCTTGGCCGAGATGAAGCGAATAATATCTTCGCTCAGGCCCTTGGGGGCCTTGTCCATCTCGATCTCTGTCTGGAATCCATATTTATACTGGTCGACGTCGATCTTTCGGACTCGATCGATCGTCTCCTGCACAGCAGGCATAAGCGTTCTCCATCCTCGCCGGGGTCAAGGCCCGGCAGTTTTCAAACTATGGCACCGCTGTGATCGCTTCCCGGCAGGGCTGCGCAGCGGAGTAAGCTCCATATAGTGCGTGTC
>NZ_RZTO01000772.1:0-2867 GCF_003997225.1 Mesorhizobium sp. M2C.T.Ca.TU.002.02.1.1 | reverse complement strand
AGAGAGCAAGGCGAGCCCGGCAAAGGCGATGGCGACGATGAGGCTGCCGGCGGCGATCGGCAGACGCGGTCCGATCTTGTCGGACCACTGGCCGACCGGTCCCGATAGCAACGCGATCGATGCCGACAACGGCAGGAAGATGAACCCGACCTCGGCCGAGCTCAATCCCCAGCCCGCGATCAGGACCATCGGCAGGTAGAAGAGATTCGCCGACAGCGCGAAATAGAGGAAGAAGGTCGCCAGATTGGCGCCGGCGAAGGCGCCGATGCGGAACAGGCCGAGATCGATCATCGGCTCGCGCCGCCAGCGCTCGTAAAGGATGAAGATGAAAAGAAGCACGACGCCGGCGACGATCGCCGGCCCGGCCATCATCCCGCCGCCCTCGGCATTCATGGCCGTCAATCCATAGGCCAACGATCCGAACGCCAGCGTCGCCAGCGCCGCACCCCCGAGATCGAGGCTGCGCTTTTCAGTCGGCTGGTCGGCCGGCACCTTGGCCAGAAGCAGATAGATCGAGATCAGTCCAAGCGGCAGGTTGATGGCGAAGATCGCGCGCCAGACCCCATTGCCGAAGGTCGTCAAGACGAAGCCGCCCAGCACGGGACCGAGCGCCGTGGTCAGCGCCGACGCGGCGGCCCAGATGCCGATCGCCCGGCCGCGCTCCTTCTTCGGATAGGCCTTGGCGATGATGGCGAGGCTGCCCGGCACCATGATCGCCGCGCCGATGCCCTGGATGGCGCGGAAGGCGATCAATATGGCCGGGTCGGGCGCCACCGCGCAGGCGAGTGAAGCCGCGATGAACAGCGCGATGCCGGCCACGAAGGCGCGCCGCAGTCCAAACCGGTCGCCGGCGGCGCCCCCCGCCAGGATGAGCGCCGACAGCGTCAGCGCATAGGCGTTGGAAATCCACTGCGCCTGCGCCAGGCTGGCACCGAGATCCACGCGCAGCGCCGGCATGGCGATCGCCAGGATCGAGCCATCGATGAAGCCGAGCGCCGAGGCGAGGATCGCCGCGACCAACACGAATTTTCGCTGCGTCTGAGGACAAAACGTACCGTTAGCGCGGACGGGCGAATGCGAATCGGCAGTGGTTTCGTTCGCGGATGACATAGATCCCTGCTTAGTCTTCCGTTGCGGCCGCAACAACAAGCCAGAGCATAGCTGTTCTTGAAACCAGATGCCCCCGGGCATTCCAGGAGAATGCACCGTGGTTTTCCGTTGTCGACTCAACCTGAAATCATCCGGCCCTGGCCGCATGGCGAGGCGGAGGCCAATTCTGATGCAAACCGCCGATCGCGTGCTAGGTTCCATCATTACGCATGGAGAGGAAGCCATGAAGCGGCCGCTCGAACCGTCGGCGGAAGGACGCGGACGCATCGTCGGCATAACCGACGGCGTCTTCGCCATCGCGCTGACCTTGATCGTGCTGGAGATCAGGGTGCCGTCGCATGAGGTGGTGCATTCGGAGGGAGAGCTGCTTGCCGCGATCCTGGCGCTCGGGCCACGGTTCCTGACTTATGCGCTGAGTTTCCTGACGCTCACCATCTTCTGGTTCGGCCAGCAAGCGCAGCATGGCCTGATCGCGAAGTCAGACCGCAGGCTGGCGACGCTCAACCTGTGCTTTCTTGCCTTCATCGCGCTGCTGCCGTTCTCGACCGACCTGCTGGCCGATTTCCTGGAATTCAGGATCGCGGTGCTGGTCTACTGGCTGAACCTTTTGATGCTGGGCGCCACGCTGTTCGCGAGCTGGTGGTATGCCGACCGGAACGGCATGATCGCCGAGGATGTCGATGCGCAAACACGGCGCACCGTCTACAATCGCATCGTCAAGGCGCAAATTCTGTGGGCGGTCGGCGCGGCGCTTTGCCTGGTCACGCCGCTGCTCAGCATAGGCTTCATCCTGCTGGTGCAGCTCATCTATGCCGCGGCGCCGCGCGCTTCACTGCTGCGTAAACTCATCGGTTGAGGTCCCGCCGACCTCCGCGATTGTTGGTCCGCCGACGAACTCCACCGTGACGCCCGGCGACACCAGCTTGGCAAGCTCGCGTGCATCCCAGTTGGTCAGGCGCACGCAGCCATGGCTCTCGGTCTTGCCGATCTTGGAAGGATCGGGCGTGCCGTGGATGCCGTAGGTCGGCTTGTCGAGCGCGATCCACACCGAGCCGACCGGACCGTTCGGTCCCGGCGGGACGGTCAGGATCTTGTCGTTCTGGCCTTGCTTGAAATTGATGTTCGGGTTGTAGGTGTAGTTCGGATCGAGCGCGATGCGCGAGACGGCATGGATGCCGGTCGGCGACGGCGTGTCGGCCGAGCCGATGGTCGCCGGATAGGCCGCGACCAGCTTGCCGCTGCCATCATAGGCGTAGACTTCCTTCTTGGTCTTATCGGCGACGATACGCGTTACCGGCGTCGAGACCAGCTTGCCGAAATTGGCGACCTTGATCATCGTGCCGGGGCGATTGAAGTCGACCCCCTTGTTGATCGACTTCAGATAGGTCTCGTCCATGTGGAAGCGCTCGGCCAGCGCCTCGGTGACCGAGGTATAGCACATGCAGTCGAGCTTGGCCTTCTGGCTGTAATCCTCGGGGATCGAGGCGACGTAAGGGCCGGCTACGTCTTCCGGCGTGATCGTGTAGGAAGCAAAGGGGTCGCCGCCCGACTGGGCAAGCGCCGCCTGGATGCCGACGGCATCGGTGGATTTCAGATTGGTGCCGTTTATCTCGTTGTAGGCCGCCAGCGCCTTGTCGACATTGGAGCCGAAGCGCCCGTCGATCACGCCCGGCGAAGCGCCGCCGCGGTCGAGCAGCACCTGCAGCGCGGCAACGTCCTGGCGCACCCCGAGCGACAGCGATGGATCGACCGAGGCC
>NZ_RZTO01000771.1:0-2875 GCF_003997225.1 Mesorhizobium sp. M2C.T.Ca.TU.002.02.1.1 | reverse complement strand
CGCATCAGCGCCATGACGCCCGAGAAGGCGGCATAGGCGAGGCCGGCGACCGCGAGATCGGCGCCCAGCTCCTGATGCAGGAAGAGCGCTGCCCAGTCGAGCACCGCGCATTCCGAGATCATGGTGAGCAGCGCCATCAGCCCGACCAGATAGACGGCCGTGCGACGCGGCAGCGTGAATTTCTGGTGCTCGACCGTCTGCGGCTTGTCCTCGGCGACGAGATAGCGAATGGCAAGGGCGATGACGGCAAAGGCGATCACCGTCACTGCGACGGCATGGGGAAGATGGCCGTAGGTCTGGATCGAGTAGCCGCCGAGCGCGCCACCCGCGAAGCCGCCAAGGCTCCAGAAACCGTGCGAGGACGACATGATCGCCCGGGAAAGCCTTCTTTCCACCACCACGGCATTCGAGTTCATCGCGACATCCATGCCGCCGATCGAGCCGCCGAAGATGAGCATGGCGATCGCCGCCAGGGGAACGTTGGGCGCGAGCGCCACGATCAGCAGGCCGAAGCTGCCGCAGACGCCGAACCAGCGGGTCACGGTGCGCGAGCCATGCCTGGAGATGAGATGGCCGCACCAGGTCATGGAAATCACGGCGCCGACGCCGAACAGCAGGATCAGCAGGCCGAGCGTGAACCGGGTGATGTCGAGCCGGGTGAGGAACACCGGAATCTGCGGCGCCCAGCTGCCGGTCAAGAAACCATTGGCGAGGAAAATGCCGGCGACGGCCCAGCGGCCGCGCGTGGCGGCCTGCATCGTGGTTTGCAAGGTCATTCTTCGAACCTGGTGCGCCGGTGGATTTCGAGCGGCAAATTAGATCGATTCAATTTGTAGTCAAGCGCTGCGCGCCGAAAGTGCTTGGGCCAAGCCGCGTCACCGATACGGAGCTTTTCGCCCGGGTCGGAACGGGGCACAGTCGCAGTGTCCCTCCCAAGACATCACAGGACCCAGCATGACCGCTCTGCTTCCCGCCGAACTCGCCTGGTACGCCACCGGCCGCTTCTATCGCGCCAAGGACGGCGCAGTGGCCGATTACGGATATTTCCTGCATCTGCCATTCTTCGACGTGCCGCTGTCCGACGCCAATCGCGCCGAAACGGGTGCGCATTTCACTTTCGCGGCAAGGCCATTCAAGGCTCAGGCGGTCGACAACGGGGCACTGTCGCTCGGTCTCGACCCGGTGGGCGAGTTCTCGCTCTATCTGCAGCGCCGGCCGGCATGGACCTTTGACGACCCGGCTTCGTTCGCGCAAGGCGAATGCATCGCCACCTTCCGCCGCTCCAGCCTGGTGGTGGGCACGACGGTCGCGGTCTCCGCCGGCACGACGATGGTGCAACTGGTCGGCACCAACGTGTTCAGCGCGCGCCTTGTCGCCAGCAGCGCGTTTGAGTTCGGCGGCAGCCGCCACGATCTGGCGCACTATCTTGGCGTGGGCGTGACCCAGTTCGGCACCTCCGCGGCCACGCCGATCGCGCCGCCGCCGGCCGGTTACGATCTGGTGCTGCCGTTCACAGGATCCGCCATAGCGCTGGGCCGAACCGGGTAAGGCCCGACGCGGGATCGAGACCGTTAATGATCCTTCGGCCGCTTTGCCTCGAACTCAGCCTTCTTGGCGTCCGTCGCCTCGGTCTGGTTGAGCGCCTGCCATTCGGCATAGGGCATGCCGTAGATGATCTCGCGCGATGCATCCTTCGACAGCGCCACGCCGTCGGCCTCGGCGGCCTCGCGATACCAGTTGGACAGGCAGTTGCGGCAGAAGCCGGCGAGGTTCATCAGATCGATGTTCTGGACATCGCCGCGTTCGCGCAGATGCGCCACCAGCCGACGGAAAGCCGCCGCCTCGAAGTCGCGTTTCTGGTCGTCGCTGAGTTCGGTCATTAGGAACCTCCGGGCCTGTCGGGCTCGTCACACGGGTCCGGTGCGCGAGCCGAACATCTTCACCTGATGTATATCGGCACGCCGGTCGATGGCGTCAACGATCGGCGCAAGGCGCTCGGCCCAGGCGAGAGCGCCGGCGCGGTCGGCGATCAGATCCTGGCGGATCTCGATCAGCGCATGGGCGTAGCCATTGACGATGGCGTGGCGGAACATGGTGTCGCCGCGCAACGCGCCGTCATAGGGTTCGTTGTCGCCGACGACGAGGGACTTGTCCTCGGCAAGCATGTCGATCAGCGGCCGCGCCACGCGATCGTCGCGGTCCCACAGGACGCCGACATGCCAGGGACGGACAAAACCCTGCATCACCGGCGTGAAGGAATGCACGGAGAAGATGAATGGCGCCTGGCCCGAGGCGCGCGCCACGGAGGCGATCATCGCGCCGACGGCGTCATGGTAGGGCCGGTAGAAGCGGTCGAGCCGCCGCTCGCGTTCCTCCCGGGCAATCGGATAGTTTCCCGGCACCACGGTCCCGTCATAGAGCTGACGGATCATGGTGGGGTCGTCCTCGCCCCGGTTGGGGTCGATCAACAGCCGCGAGAAACCGGCAAGCACGGCCGGCACGCCGAGCAGTGCCGCGAGCTCGCGCGTCACCGTCTCGACGCCGATGTCATAGGCGATATGACGCTCGAATTCGGACGCCGGCAAACCGAGACTGCCATACTCCTCCGGCAGGTCACGGCGGGCGTGGTCGGCCAGAAGCACGACGCCTTTCTTGCGGTCGCCCTCGACAATGTCGAATGGCGTGAAAACTGTGGATCGGGTCATCGGCTGAAAAGGGGATGGCGGCTGCGATGTGGTATCGTCATTCCACGAAGAGGACGCTGGCGCAATGCCGTTGTTTGGCCAAGGTTTCCGCAAAAATCTCCTACGCGGGGAGAATTTGCGCGACGGGCCCTTCTAAATCGATTGGAATTGAACAAAACGGCGCGTTGACA
>NZ_RZTO01000770.1:0-2901 GCF_003997225.1 Mesorhizobium sp. M2C.T.Ca.TU.002.02.1.1 | reverse complement strand
GGTGACGCGGGGTGGAGCAGCCCGGTAGCTCGTCAGGCTCATAACCTGAAGGTCACAGGTTCAAATCCTGTCCCCGCAACCAAAACCAAAAGAGCCCGCCTTGCGCGGGCTCTTTTGGTTTTTTGCCGCAAGGGCCGGCGATTTTAACCTGCATCAGCGGCTCGCAAGCAGACAAAGCCGGCGCCGCGGGACAGAGAACTCAAATCCCGTCCCCAAAACCAACAACAAAACGCCCCCCTCAAGCGGCGTCTTCGTATCCGCATCACCGTCGCCGCCAGGTTCGAACCCGCATCGGCCCGCCCGCTGCGCGCTGCAGGGCAGCAAGGGCACCATCATCGGCGCCATGTTGGGCGTGCCGAGAGTTTGGGTCTATTTCAGGAATTGACGAAAGCGGCGGAGCGAGAACGCAAACAGCAGCACGCCGATGACCAGCAGCGCCGCAAGTTGCGGCCAGACGACATCGAGGCCGGCGCCGCGAAACAGGATCGCCTGGGCCAGCATGACGAAATGCGTGTTGGGCGCGACGGACATGATGGCCTGGATGGCGAGGGGCATGCTCTCGCGCGGCGTCACGCCGCCGGACAACACTTGCAAGGGCAGCAACACCATCATCAGCAGCAGGCCGAATTGCGGCATGGAGCCGGCGACGGTGGCAAGGAAGATCCCCAGGCAAGTCATGGCGAAGATGTCGAGGGCCGCGCCCATCATGAAGAGCGCGACCGATCCGTTTATCGGGACCGACAGCAGCCCCTGGATGACGAAGACGAGCGCAAGGCCCGATGCCACCAGAACGACGATGCCCATGGACCAGATCTTGCTCGTCATGATTTCGAACGGGGTGACCGGCATCACCAGGAGGTGCTCGATCGTCCCGTGCTCGCGCTCGCGTATCAGCGCGGCGCCGGTGAGCACGATCGAAAGCATCGTGATGGAGGAGATGACGTTGGTGATCGCGCCGAACCAGCCCTTGTTGAGCTCGGGGTTAAATCGTGCCCTGAGGTCGAGCTCGACGGGCAGCGAAGCCTCGGAGCGGTAGTGGCTCAGGAATTCGTTCACTTCCCCCGAAACGATAGACTGGACGTAGCCTCCGCCGGTAAAGGCCTGCGACATGCGGGTGGCGTCGACATTGAGCTGAACCGTCGGAGCGCGGCCGGCCAGAAGGTCGCGCTGGAAGTTCGGCGGAATGTCCAGCGCGAACGTATCCATGCCTGAATCCATGCGGCGGTCCATCTCCGGCTGGGAAATAAGGCGCGGTGCGGTGAAGTAAGGCGGGTAAAATGCCGTGACGATACGCGATGAGACCGGCGACTGATCCTCATCGACGATGGCGATCGGAGCGCGGTTGAGCGTCTCAGGCATCGCCTTGGATTCGGTGTAGATGGCGATGGTGAAGGCGTAGACGATCAGCACAAGCATCATCGGGTCGCGGACAAGACCGCGCAGTTCCTTGACGCCGAGCTCGTAGATGTTGGCGATGCGCATCAGCGGGCCTGTTTTCTCAAGAAAGCCGCTCCAAGGCTGAGCAGCACCGGAAAGGCGACGAGCAGCGGAACGAACGCGCCGGACAGGTCGGCGAAGCTGAGTGCCTTGGAAAAGACGCCGCGCGAGATCGTCACGAAATAGGTGGTCGGATAGATCTGGCCGATGAATGCGCCAGCGCCCTGGAGCGACGACACCGGATCGATCATCCCCGAATACTGGGTGGCCGGGATCATGGTAATAAGCGCGGTTCCGAAGATCGCCGCGATCTGGCTGCTCATGAAGGTCGACAGAAAGAGCCCCATTGCCGTCGTGGCCATCACATAGAGAAGGGCCGCGGCGGCGAAAGCCGGAAGGCTGCCGGTCAACGGCACGCCGAAAATGAAGACGGCAAAGGCGGTCAACAGCACGAAGTTCAGCATCGCGAGGACCACATAGGGAATCTGCTTGCCGACCAGGAACTCGAGCCGGGTGACGGGCGTGACGTAGAAATTGATGATGGAGCCGAGCTCTTTCTCCCGCACCACGCTCAGCACGGCCAGCATCGCCGGGATCAGCAGGAGAAGCATCGGTATGACGGCCGGAACGATGGCATCGAGGCTGCGGACGTCGGGGTTGTAGCGGTAGCGGATATCGAGCTGGAAGGCGCTGGCCGTGGCGGCGTCGCCGTAGAGTTCGCGCGCCTTCCGCGTGAGCCAGTCGGCATGCATTCCCGAGACATAGCCCTGCACGGTTTCGGCACGTGTCGGCATGGCGCCGTCGATCCATGCGCCGATCGTGACGTGGCGGCCGCGCGCAAGGTCACGCCCGAAGCCGGTCGGAATTTCGATGGCGAGATTGAGCTCCCCATCCTCCATGCGCCGGTCGAGATCGGCATAGTCTGTGATCGGCGTCTTCTCGGTGAAATAGCGCGAGCCGGCGATCTGCAGCACGTAGTCCCGGCTGATCGTCGTGTCGTCGCGATCGAGGACGGCGAAGGAGAGATTCTCGACGTCCATGTTGATGCCGTAGCCCACGACGAACATCAGAATGAGGCTGCCGATGGTGGCCAGCGTGGCTCGGATCGGATCGCGTGCGAGTTCCAGCGCCTCGCGCCGGGTGTAGGCGAACATGCGCCGCAGATCGAAGAAACGGCCGGCAAGGCTCTTTTGGGATTGGCCGTGAGGCGTGCCGGGCGCTTCCGCGAGCGGCATTGTCTCAGCGGCCGAGCCCGGGGCGCCGGGTTGCTCGGGCCCCGTCGCTTCCTCCAGATATCCAACAAAGGCTTCTTCCAGTGTTGCCGCCGATCGGCTCCCGACGATGCCGGCGGGCGTGTCGCTGATCAGGACCCTGCCGGCGTGCATGAGCGAGATGCGATCGCAGCGCTCCGCCTCATTCATGAAATGCGTTGAGACGAAGATGGTTACGTTCCCCTTGCGGGAC
>NZ_RZTO01000076.1:0-12935 GCF_003997225.1 Mesorhizobium sp. M2C.T.Ca.TU.002.02.1.1 | reverse complement strand
GCCGTGGCCGGCGATCCTCGAGCACCTGCCCTACCGCAAGCGCGACGGCACCATTTTTCGCGATCAGCTCACCCATCCCTATTTCGCCGGCCACGGCTATGCCTCGATCCGCGTCGACATGCGCGGCAACGGCGATTCCGAAGGGCTGATGGACGACGAATATTCCGAACAGGAGCTGCAGGATGCCTGCGACGTCATCGCCTGGGCGGCGGCGCAGCCCTGGTGCAACGGCAATGTCGGCATGATGGGTATTTCCTGGGGCGGCTTCAACTGCCTGCAGACGGCGGCGAAGCAGCCGCCGGCGCTGAAGGCGGTGATCAGCCTGTGCTCGACCGTCGACCGCTATGCCGACGACATCCATTACAAGGGCGGCTGCCTGCTCTTGGAAAATTTCGGCTGGGCCTCGACGATGCTGTCCTATTCGTCACGGCCGCCGGATCCGCTGATCGCCGGCGGCAACCGCTGGCGCGACTTGTGGCTCAGCCGGCTGGAGAACCAGCCTTTTCTGTTGCCGCTGTGGCTCAGCCACCAGCACCGCGACGCCTATTGGAAGCGCGGCTCGATCTGCGAGGATTTTTCCGCCGTGAAAGCGGCCGTGCTGTCGATCGGCGGCTGGCATGACGGCTACCGCAACACGATCTCCAATCTCGTCACCGGCATCCAGTCGCCGGTCAAGGGCATCGTCGGCCCCTGGATCCACAAATACCCGCATTACGCCGGGCCCAATCCGGCCATCGGCTTCCTGCAGGAAGCGCTGCGCTGGTGGGACCGCTGGCTCAAGGGCGCTGCGACCGGCGTCGAGGCCGATCCGGCCTATCGCGCCTATGTGATGGACAGCGTGCGGCCGGCGCGCTGGCATCCCGAGCGGCCGGGCCGCTGGGTGGCGGAGCAGGAATGGCCGTCCTCAAACATCAAGATTGAGGCGATCGAGCTCATTTCGACCGGCGCCAAGCCCTCCATCGTCGCTTCGCCGCAGACCTGCGGCCTTGCCGGCGGCGAGTATTTTCCCTTCACCTTCGGGCCGGAGCTGCCCGGCGACCAGCGCCCCGACGACGCGCTGTCGGTGTGCTTCGACCAGCCCGTGCTCGGCGCGGCGATCGACATCGTCGGCGCGCCGGAGCTCGAAATCCGGGTTGCCGCCGATCGGCCCCAGGCCAACATCGCGGTGCGCCTCTGCGACGTGCATCCCGACGGCGCCTCGGAGCTGATCTCCTATGGTGTTCTCAACCTCACGCATCGCAACTCGCATGAGGTTCCACAAGCGCTGGTTCCCGGCGAGACGGTTTCGGCACGCGTGGTGCTCGACCAGTGCGCCTACCGGGTGCCGGCCGGCCATAAATTGCGCGTCGCCGTCTCGACCGCCTACTGGCCGATGATCTGGCCCTCGCCGGAGCAGGTGCGGCTCGATCTCGCGAAGGCGACGCTGAAGCTGCCGCTGCGCCCGCCGGCGAAAGGCAATGAAGTCTCGTTCGCTGAACCGGAAGGCGCGACACCCTGGGCGACCGAGACGATCAGGCCGGCGAATTCCGAACGCCATGTCGACCGCGACGAGAAGACCGGCCTCGTCACGCTCTCCATAACCGACGATTTCGGCGCGGTGCGCGACCTCGACCATGGGCTGGTCAATGGCAGCATCGTGCGCGAGACATGGGCGATCCATCCCGACGACCCGCTGTCGGCCACCGGAGCCACGCATTGGACACAGACCTTGTCGCGAAATGATTGGTCGGTGCGGACAGAAACCTTTGCCCAGATGCGATCGGACGCCGCAAACTTCATCGTCAGCGCCAGAATCGAAGCCTATGAGGGCGAAAAACTGGTCTTCGAACGCGATTTCGAGCACGCGATTCTCCGCGCGCTCCTCTGAGACCAGACAAGATTGGTCCAAATGCGACGTGCGATTTACGCCACCGCATGTCGCATTCGGTCTTGCCTGCCGCTTTCCCTTACGGTCATTATCTCCTCCAATAGCAAGAAACGACCATAAGGTCGCATACCCAGAGTGAGGAACCATAATGTCCAACGAACTTGACTATCTCAGCCGGCGAGTCGCGGCCGGAAAACTCAGCCGTCGCGATTTTCTTGGTCGCGCCGCGGCGCTCGGCGTCGCCGCCACCGTCGCCAACTCGATGCTTTCCAGCGCCGTGCGCGCTGCAGGCCCGGTCAAGGGCGGCACGCTGAAGGCAGGCCTGCAGGGCGGCGAATCCACCAACAGCCTCGATCCGGCGACCTTCCTCAGCCAGGTCCCGTTCGCCTTCGGCAAATGCTGGGGCGAGACGCTGGTCGAGCTCGCGCCGGGCGGCGGCGTCGAATATCTGATCGCCGAGGAGATCGGCAGCTCCAAGGACGCCAAGACCTGGACGATGAAGATCCGCAAGGGCGTCCAGTTCCACAACGGCAAGGAAGTGACACCGGACGACGTCGTGGCGACGCTGAAGCGTCACAGCGACGAGAAGTCGAAGTCGGGCGCGCTCGGCGTCCTGAAGAGCATCGACACCATCAAGGTCGATGGCGGCAATGTCGTGGTCACGCTGAAGGACCCGAACGCCGACATGCCTTATCTGATGGCGGACTACCACCTGATCATCCAGCCGAATGGCGGCATGGACAAGCCGGATGCCGGCATCGGCACCGGGCCGTACAAGATCACCGGCAACCAGCCCGGCGTGAAGCACACCGCCGCGCGTTTCGACCACTACTGGCAGCCCGACAAATACGGCCATGCCGATCAGGTCGAGATCGTCGTCGTCAACGACCCGACGGCGCGCATGGCCGCGCTGCAGGGCGGCCAGGTCAACATGATCAACCGCGTCGAGCCGAAGATCGTCGATCTGGTCAAGCGGCTGCCCGGCGTCACCATCCGCGCCGCCTCTGGCCGTGGCTTCTACCCCTTCAACATGTTCTGCGACACCGCGCCCTTCGACAACAATGACCTCAGGATGGCGCTGAAGCTCGCCATGGACCGCGAGGAGATGCTGACCAAGATCCTGCGCGGTTACGGCGAGGTCGGCAACGACATGCCGGTCAACAAGGCCTACCCGCTGTTCGCAGGCGATTTCGAGCAGCGCAAATTCGATCCGGAAAAGGCGGCCGCGGCTTACAAGAAGTCGGGCCATAGCGGCTCGATCCTGCTGCGCACCTCAGACGTCGCCTTCCCAGGCGCCGTGGACGCCGCCCAGCTCTATCAACAGAGCTGCGCCAAGGCCGGCATCAAGATCGAGATCAAGCGCGAGCCCGGCGACGGCTACTGGACGGAAGTGTGGAACAAGCAGCCCTTCTCGCTCTCCTACTGGGGCGGCCGACCGACCCAGGACCAGATGTACTCGACCGCCTATCTGTCGACCGCCGACTGGAACGACACCCGCTGGAAGCGCCCTGACTTCGACAAGATGGTGCTTGCGGCGCGCGGCGAGCTGGACGAGGCCAAGCGCAAGAAGATCTACCGCGACATGGGCGAGATCATGCGCGACGAAGGCGGCCTGATCGTGCCGTTCTTCAACCAGTTCGTCGACGCGACCGGCAAGGGCGTCGAAGGCTGGGTCGACAATCCGGCGCAGGAACTCAGCAACGGCCATGCCCTGATCGAGTGCTGGCTGCAAGCTTGACGAAGGACAAAGGAAGGGCCGGCGCGAGTCGGCCCTTTCCGGCTTTCATGGCCCGTCCGTAAAGGCGGGTATCATCCCTTCTTCACCATTGCGGGTAGCCGATGTCGTCTCCGATCCTGAGATTGGTCGCTCAGCGCATCTTGCTGGGCCTGGTTCTTCTTTTGGCCGTTTCTGTGCTGATCTTCGCCGGCACGCAGATCCTGCCGGGCGACGTCGCCCAGGCGATCCTCGGCCAGTCGGCGACGCCGGAGGCGCTGGCGAACCTGCGCGAGCAGCTCGGGCTCAACGACCCGGCGTGGCTGCGCTACGTGCACTGGCTGTGGGGCATCCTGCATGGCGATTTCGGCACGGCGCAGTCAAGCGGGCTCGATATCGCCACCTCGATCAGCACCCGGCTGAAGAACACGCTTTTCCTGGCCGCCTGCGCGGCAATCGTCGCGGTGCCGCTGGCGATCATCCTCGGGCTCATTGCCGTGCGCTATCGCAACGGCTTCGTCGACAAGCTGATCTCCGGCCTGGCGCTGGCCTCGACGTCGTTCCCGGAATTCTTCATCGGCTATGTGCTGATCTTCGTGTTCGCCGTGCACTGGCAGATCTTCCCGAGCATCTCGACGGTGGACGACTCCACGCCTTTTCTCGAAAGGCTGCAGGCCGTGGTGCTGCCGGCCACCGCGCTCACCCTGGTGGTGCTCGCCCACATGATGCGCATGACGCGCGCAGCGATCCTCAACGTCATGCAGTCGGCCTATATCGAGACGGCCGAGCTTAAGGGGCTGAGGCCCTTCGACATCATCCGCAAGCATGCCTTCCCGAACGCGATCGCGCCGGTGGTCAACGTCGTCATGCTCAACCTCGCCTATCTCATCGTCGGCGTCGTGGTGGTGGAGGTGATCTTCGTCTATCCGGGCATGGGACAATATCTGGTCGACCATGTCGCCAAGCGCGACGTGCCGGTGGTGCAGGCGGTCGGCCTGATCTTCGCCGCGGTCTACATCACGCTCAACATCGTCGCGGACATCGCCGCCATCGTGGCCAACCCGCGGCTGAGACATCCGAAATGACAAAGACATCCGAAGTGACGGGCCGGATGCAAGACGACCAGAAGGGGAACTGAGGCGAATGGCGCTACGACAAATCCCAGTCACCGCCTGGATCGGGCTGATCCTGACCGGCGCGTTCGCGTTCTGCGCCATCTTCGCGCCCTGGGTCGCGCCGCACGGCAATGGCGAGATCGTCGGCGACGTGTGGGAGCCGATGTCGGCGGCGCATTGGCTGGGCACCGACAATCTCGGCCGCGATCTAGTCTCGCGCATGATCTATGGCGCGCGCATCACCATGGAGATCGCGGTGGCGGCGACGGCGCTGTCCTTCTCGCTGGGCTCAATCCTCGGCTTCACGGCGGCTGTCTTCGGCGGCTGGTTCGACACGCTGCTGTCGCGCTTCGTCGACCTTCTGATGTCGATCCCGACGCTGATCTTCGGCCTCGTCGTCTTGTCGGTGCTGCCGACCAACACGCTGACGCTGATCCTGGTCATGGGCATCCTGGATTCCACCCGCGTCTACCGCCTGTCACGCGCCGTCGCCGTCGACATCAACGTCATGGACTTCGTCGAGGCGGCGAAGCTGCGCGGCGAAGGCAAGGCCTGGATCATCTTCCGCGAGATCCTGCCCAACGCGCTGTCGCCGCTGGTGGCGGAGCTTGGCGTGCGCTTCATCTTCGCAGTGCTTTTCCTGTCGGCGCTGTCCTTCCTTGGCCTCGGCGTGCAGCCGCCGGATTCGGACTGGGGCGGCATGGTCAAGGAGAACAAGGACGGCATCGTCTTCGGCATTCCGGCGGCGCTGATTCCGGCGGCCGCGATCGCGGTGCTGGCGATCTCCGTCAACCTCGTCGCCGACTGGGTGCTCAACCGCACGACGAGCCTGAAGGGAGGGCGCGGCTGATGGCCGAAAGCAAGGCAAATTCAGGCAAGCTCCTCGATATCCGCAATCTGCGCATCGAGGCGACCGTCTACCCGCCGGGCGAAGCGCCGAAGACGATCACGCTGGTCCACGACGTTTCGCTGACCCTTGAGAAGGGTAAGGTGCTCGGTCTCATCGGGGAATCCGGCGCCGGTAAGTCGACCATCGGCCTGTCGTCCATGGCCTATGGCCGCGGCGGCGTGCGCATCACCGGCGGCGAGGTGATCCTCAACGGCCGTGACATCCTGAAAGCCGGCCCCAAGGGCGTGCGGGCGCTGCGCGGACGCGAGGTGTGCTATGTCGCGCAGTCGGCGGCGGCCGCCTTCAATCCGGCGCACAAGCTGATCGACCAGGTGGTCGAGGCGGCCATGCTGCACGGCACCGCGACCCGCGCCGAGGCCGAGAAGCGGGCCGTCGCGCTGTTCAAGAAGCTCAGCCTGCCCAATCCCGAAACGATCGGCGAGCGCTACCCGCACCAGGTCTCCGGCGGCCAGCTGCAGCGCGTGATGACGGCGATGGCGCTTTGCTCGGAGCCCGACCTGATCGTCTTCGACGAGCCGACCACGGCGCTCGATGTGACGACGCAGATCGACGTGCTTGCCGCGATCAAGGACGCCATCCGCGACACGCATGTGGCGGCCCTCTACATCACCCACGATCTTGCCGTCGTCGCCCAGGTGTCCGACGAGATCATGGTGCTGCGCCATGGCCGGCTGGTGGAGTGGGGTGGCACGCGGCAGATCATCAAGGAGCCGCGCCAGGAATACACCAACGCGCTGGTTTCGGTGCATGAGATCGAGCACCAGGAACAGCAGCCAGGCGCGACGCCCTTCCTGTCGGTGAAGAATGTCACCGCCGCCTATGGCGGCGGCCATGTGAAGGTGCTGAAGAACGTCTCGGTCGACATCTATCCGGGACAGACGCTGGCCGTCGTCGGCGAGAGCGGCTCCGGCAAGTCGACGCTGGCGCGCGCCATCACCGGCCTGTTGCCGCCCGAACAGGGCACAGTCACGTTTGACGGCAGGCCGCTCGCCAACAGGCTGGCCGACCGGCCCAAGGAGGATCTGCGCCAGCTGCAGATGATCTACCAGATGGCCGACGTGGCGATGAACCCGCGCCAGACGGTGGGCACCATCATCGGCAGGCCGCTGGAATTCTATTTCGGCATGAAGGGCCGCGAGCGCGACAAGCGGGTCGCCGAACTGCTCGACGAGATCGAGATGGGCAAGGGTTTCGTCGACCGCTATCCGGCCGAGCTGTCCGGCGGCCAGAAGCAGCGCGTCTGCATCGCGCGCTCGCTCGCCGCGAAGCCGAAGCTGATCATCTGCGACGAGGTGACCTCGGCGCTCGACCCGCTCGTCGCCCACGGCATCCTCAAGCTGCTCTTGAACCTGCAGAGCCAAGAAAAGGTCGCGTATCTGTTCATCACCCACGATCTGGCGACGGTGAAGTCGATCGCCGATTCGATCGCGGTCATGTATCGCGGCGAGGTGGTGCGCTACGGCTCCAAGAGCAAGGTGCTGACGCCGCCCTTCGACGCCTATACGGACCTGCTGCTGTCCTCCGTGCCCGAGATGGAGATCGGCTGGCTGGAAAAGGCTATCAAGGGCCGGCGCATGGAAAGCGCCGGAAATTAGCCCACGAAAAGTCTGCCTCCGAGGCGACGGCTGTCATGTGGCTGCAACAGGGAACGGGAAAGATTGCTGCGGGCGGGTAGGGCTCGCGCCCAAAATCAATCTCGAAAAGGGGGCAGGACATGCAGACGGAATTCGACCATCTCGCCGCGCTCGCCGGCAAGGGCAGGATCTCTCGCCGCGATTTCCTCGGCCGCGCGGCGGCGCTCGGCGCCTCGGCGGCGCTGGCAACGACGCTGGCCGGCAAGGCTTTCGCCGCGAGCCCGGTGAAGGGCGGCATCATCAAGGCGGGCCTGCAGGGGGGTGAATCGACCAACAGCCTCGACCCGGCGCTGAATCTCAGCCAGGTGACCTACAACTTCTGCAAGCAGTGGGGCGAATTCCTTGTGCGGCTGACGCCCGAGGGCGGTGTCGAGAACCTGATTGCCGAGGAGATCGGCGCCTCGGCCGACGCCAAGATCTGGACGATGAAGATCCGCGACGGCATCGAATTCCACAACGGCAAGACGGTGACGGCGGAAGACGTCGTCGCCACGCTCGAGCGCCATGCGGACGAGAAGTCGAAATCCGGCGCGCTCGGCATTCTGAAGAACATCAAGACCATCAAGGCCGACGGCAAGGACGTGGTGGTGACGCTCGGCGACGCCGATGCCGACTTCCCCTATCTGATGGCCGACTACCACCTCGTCATCCAGCCGAATGGCGGCAAGGACAACCCGAATGCCGGCATCAGCGCCGGGCCCTACAAGGTCGCCGTCAACCAGCCCGGCGTGAAGCATGGCGGCGAGCGCTTCGCCAATTACTGGCGCGGCGACAAGGCGGGCCACGCCGACCAGATCGAGATCGTCGTCATCAACGACCCGACGGCCCGGCTTGCCGCGCTGCAGGGCGGCCAGGTGCATCTCATCAACCGCGTCGAGCCCAAGGTGGTCGATCTGGTCAAGCGCATGCCGGGCGTCAGCATCGAGAACGTGGCGGGGCGCGGCTATTACCCGTTCAACATGTTCTGCGACACCGCGCCCTTCGACAACAATGACCTCAGGATGGCGCTGAAGCTCGCCATGGACCGCGAGGAGATGCTGGACAAGATCCTGCGCGGCTACGGCTCGGTGGGCAACGACTTCCCGATCAACGAAGCCTATCCGCTGTTTTCCGCCGACATCGAGCAGCGCAAGTTCGATCCGGAAAAAGCGGCGGCGGCCTACAAGAAGTCGGGCCATAGCGGCCCGATCCTGCTGCGCACCTCCGACGTCGCCTTCCCCGGCGCGGTCGACGCAGCGCAGCTCTACCAGCAGAGCTGCGCCAAGGCCGGCATCAAGATAGAGATCAAGCGCGAGCCCGGCGACGGCTACTGGTCGGAAGTGTGGAACAAGCAGCCCTTCTCGCTCTCCTATTGGGGCGGCCGGCCGACGCAAGGTCAGATGTATTCCACCGGCTATCTGTCGACCGCCGACTGGAACGACACGCGCTTCAAGCGGCCCGAATTCGACAAGATGCTCTACACGGCGCGCGCCGAGCTGGACCAGGCCAAGCGCAAGGCGATCTATCGCGACATGGCGATGCTGATGCGCGACGAAGGCGGCCTGATCGTGCCGTTCTTCAACCAGTTCGTCGACGCCGCCAACACCAAGAAGCTCAGCGGCTGGGTGAAGAACCCCAATGGCGAGATGATGGACGGCTACGCGCTCTGCGAGTGCTGGCTGAACGCCTGATATCAGGCTATCCAAAGAAGCGCCGCGTGTCCGCGCGACACGCGGCGCTTCTTTCTCGAAGAACAATCACAGGAACGTTCCGTGGCGCTCAAATCCAAACTGCTGCTCATCATCCTCGACGGCGTGCCCTACCGGAACTGGCGCCGGCTGATGGGCAATCTCGAGGGCTGGGCGCAGTCGGGCGAGGCGCAGGTGTGGAAGATGCGCTCGGTGCTGCCGTCGACCTCGGCCTGCTGCTACGCCTCGATCCACACCGGGGTGACGCCGCAGGTGCATGGCATCCTTTCCAACGAAAACCGCTTTCGCGTCACGCAGCCGGACATCTTCTCGGAGGTGAGCAAGGCCGGCGGCAAGACGGGCGCGGTGACCCATTCCTACTGGTCGGAATTCTTCCGTTCGTACCCGTTCGACCTTGTCGAGGACATGGAGTTCGACGATCCAAGCGGGCCGATCACGCATGGCCGCTTCCACACCATGACCGGCTACAATCTCAAGAACCAGATGACGCCGAGCGACGTCGACCTGTTCGCGACGCTGACCATGCTGGCGAAGCGGCACGGCATCGACTACGGCATCCTGCACACCTGCACGCTGGACTCCATGGGTCATCGCTTCGGCCATGACTGCCACGAGATGGACCATGCCTGCTACGCCATGGACGGCATGCTCGCGGCCTTCCTGCCGCAATGGCGCGCAGCCGGCTATGAAGTGATCGTGACGGCCGACCACGGCCAGACCGACCGCGGCCACCATGGCGGCCACGACGACGAAATGCAGGATTTCGCGCTCTATTATTTCGGGCGAGCCAAGGGGCCCGAGGCCGATACGCTGCTCGACCAACTGCAGCTCGCGCCGACGGTGCTGAGCCGGCTCGGCGTGGAAATACCCGAGACGATGAAGGCGAAGGTGTTTTTGGGGTAGCTCCCCCTTCCCCCACAAGGGGGGAAGGAAAAGCGCCCCTACTGGCAACCTCCCCGCTCTTCGGTTAGCCTCCGAAAAATCCTTGGCGGAGGGTGAACCTTTTTGGACCGATCAGCGACAGAGCTACGAGGAGCCAGGCGGCTCGACCGGCCATGAACGCGGCGACCGAAACCGATCGCGCGCTTGTAGACCGGGTCGCGAAGGGCGACCGGGCCGCCGTTCGGCTCCTGTTCATGCGTCACCACGCGCGGATCTACCGCTTCGTGGCGCGCCAGACGGGATCGGAAATGATGGCCGACGATATCGCCAACGAGGTTTTTCTCGAGCTGTGGAAGCAGGCGCCCAGCTTCGAGGGCCGCTCCGAAGTCTCGACGTGGCTGCTCGGCATCGCCCGCTTCAAGGCGCTGTCCATGCTGCGCAAGAAGAAGGAAGACTGGATCGACGACGACGACGCGGCGCAAGTTCCCGACGGCGCCGACACGCCCGAAGTCGTCACCATGAAAGAGGACAAGGCCGCCGCCTTGCGCCGCTTCGTCGATGCCTTGCCGGAAGAGCACCGCACGGTGATCGACCTTGCCTATTACCACGGCCAGTCGGTGACCGAGATCGGCGAGGTGCTCGGCATTCCGGTCGCGACCGTCAAGACCAGGATGTTCTACGCCCGCAAGAAACTCGGCGAGGCCCTGAAGGCCGCCGGTTACGACAGGGGGTGGCCATGAGCGCCGCTGAAAAGATGTCGCGCCGCGACGAGATGGAGACGCTGCTGCCGTTCTATTTGAACGGCTCGCTGGAGGGCGCCGAGCTGGAAGCCGTCGAGGAATGGCTGGCCACCGATCCGGCGGCGCTTGCCGCCCTTGGCGAGGCCGAGGCCGAGTTCTCGGGCACCGCCGCCGCCAACGAGGCGATCCGCCCGCCCGCCGATGCGCTGAGCCGTTTCACCAGGGCGCTCGACGCCGAGGCCGGCCCAGTGCGCGCGCCGGGCCAATCCTGGCTGGCGAAGATCTTCGGCCGGGTGACGGCGATGCCCGCCGGCGTAGCCTGGGCGGCAGCCGCAGCGCTGCTTGCGCTGGTCATCGTGCAGTCTTTCGAACAGCCGGGCGGCAAGGGCAACGACTTCGAAGTGGCCGGCGCCCAGGACGATCTGGCGAAGCTGCCTTTCGCGCTGGTGAAATTCAAGCCTGACGCCAAGATGGCCGATATCGCCGCCTTCCTCGGCCAGAACGGGCTGAAGATCGCCGGCGGCCCGACCGCGGACGGCGTGTTCCACCTGACGATCCCGGCGAGCACGGCAGCCGATTACGACAGGCTCGTCGGCCTTATTGCCGCCCAGCCTTTCGCGGATGCTGTGGTGCAGGGAAGGAAACCGGCCGATGGCGGCTAAGGCGGTCATTCTTCGCGTGGCAGTCCTCGCGGCGGCATTTGTCGCCGCGCCTGCGTTCGCGCAGACCAACGACCCGAACCTGTCACAAAAGCAGATCGACTGTTTGAACCGTACGGCGGCGGCCGGCGGGGGCTGCGACAAGGACGGCGGCGCCAAGAATGGCGCAGGAACGCCCGGCGCGGCCACGAGCGGCGCGGTGTTCCTGCCGGCGCTGATCGTCGATCTCTTTCCGAACTCGCCGGCGCCCGCGGCCCCACAAACGCCCGCACCGTCCAGCGGCACATCGTCATCGAACGGTTCCAACAGCGCGCCACCGCCCGCGCCAACGCCGAGCGGTCCGGTCACGGTGCCGCAAGGCCTCAACCTGGCCGAACCGCCGCGCGCGGTCGTCGGCGAATTCGTGCCCGACGAGGTGCTGGTGACGGTCGACGGCGATGCCGGCGTGGTGCAGCAGATCGCCAATTCCTTCGGGCTGCAGGTGCGCTCGCAGCGCCAGTCGCGATTGCTCGGCACCACGCTGGTGCGCTTCGGCATCACCGACGGGCGGCCGGTCGGCGTGGTGCTGGCGCAGCTTGCCGCCGACGGCCGCACGCAGCGGCGCGAGCCAAACCATATCTATTCGCTGCAGCAGGCGGCCGGCATCGTGAACTATGCCTTCGACCGCATCGCGCTCGATGCTAGCCAAGCGAGCGGCGAGAATGTGCGCGTCGCCGTTATCGACACCGGCATCGACGACACCAATCCCGCGCTCGCCGGCGTCATTGCCGACCAATATGACGCCATGCCCAACGTGCCGATCGAAAAGCGCGATCACGGCACCTCGGTCGACGGGCTGATCGCCGGCGTCGGTCCGCTGGAAGGCATGGCGCCCGGCGCCAGGATCTACCATGCGCGCGCCTTCGAAGGCGGCAAGTCGACCATGGACGTCATCCTGTCGGCGCTCGACTGGGCGGCCGAGCAAAATGTGCGCGTCATCAATATGAGCTTCGTCGGCCCGAAGAACGACCTGCTCGGCACCGCTTGCCGCAATGCCCGGGCGATGGGCATGGTGCTGGTGGCCGCCGCCGGCAACAACGGGCCGAAGGCACCCTATGGCTATCCGGCCGCCTTCGACGGCGTGATCGCGGTGACCGCCACCGACGCCAAGGACGGGCTGATGCCGCAGGCCAATCGCGGCGCCTATGTCTTCATCTCTGCGCCGGGCGTCGAGATGGTGGCGCCGAGCGGCGCCGGCTCGGATGTGGTGACCGGCACATCCTTCGCCGCCGCGATCGTATCCGGCGCCATCGCCAATCTGATCCATGCTTCGCCGGACCGTACGGCCGACGACATCGAGAAGGCGCTGGCCGCAACGGCCAAGGATCTCGGGCCCAAGGGGCGGGACATTGATTTCGGCTATGGGCTGCTGGACATCAAGGCGGCTGGAGCGGCGAAGGAGTAGCCGCTCATATCTGTTGTGTTGGCGGGACAGCACCCCCCTCTGGCCTGCCGGCCATCTCCCCCGCAAGGGGGAAGATTAGACGCCGCCACCGCCTTCGCCAATCATCGACGTTGAAGAAGTTGGGCCGGCGCTGAAACCGCTGATCTCCCCCTTGCGGGCAGGGCTATCGCATATGGGTTATGGCCTGGATGAGATAATCATCGTTCCAGGCACATTTCTTGATGCGGTGGCTGACAGGGACTTTGTCGATGTCAGCCGCCTGGAGGATGTTTCTGGCAATGC
>NZ_RZTO01000769.1:0-2909 GCF_003997225.1 Mesorhizobium sp. M2C.T.Ca.TU.002.02.1.1 | reverse complement strand
GACCGGCTACGGCAATATCGCCACCGCGGTGACGGCGGTGAAGCTCGGCGCCGTCGACTACCTCTCGAAGCCCGCCGATGCCGACGACGTCTTCGCCGCGCTCACCCGCACCTCCGGCGAGCGCGCCGCGCCGCCGGAAAATCCGATGTCGGCCGACCGCGTGCGCTGGGAGCACATCCAGCGCGTCTACGAAATGTGCGACCGCAACGTGTCCGAGACGGCGCGCCGCCTGAACATGCACCGCCGCACGCTGCAGCGGATCCTCGCAAAGCGGGCACCGCGCTAACCAGCGTCGTCATCCTAGGGCGAAGCACGAGCGAAGCTCCGTCGCGAAGACCCTAGGATCCATTCCGTGACCCTGGCCGAAGAACGCGGCGGAGCAGAATTCTGCACCGTTAGCATTGTTCCGATGTAACGGAATGGATCCTCGCGCTGCGTCGCTTCGCTCCTTGCTTCGCCCGTGGATGACGAAGGGACGGGCGTTTCAACCAATTTTCGAAGCATGCGCTGCCATGTAACTTGTAAGCCTTGCATCGCCATTGACGCTGCGCATCATTAGGTTCTCGGCCGACAGGCTGGGTTACGGAGGCACCATGCAAGACGAACGGCCGAAATCGATCCTGCGCGAGTTCCTCGACGGCGAGGCCGCCGGCGGCATCATCCTGATGGTGGCCGCGGCCCTTGCGCTGATCGTCGCCAACTCGCCTTTGGCCGAGACCTATTTCGCCGTCCTGCACGCCTATCTCGGGCCGCTCAGCGTCTCGCACTGGATCAATGACGGGCTGATGGCGGTGTTCTTCCTGCTGGTCGGGCTGGAGATCAAGCGCGAGATGCTGGACGGGCAGCTCTCGACCTGGCCGCGCCGCATGCTGCCGGGCATCGCCGCCGCCGGCGGCATGGCGGTGCCGGCGCTGGTCTATGTCCTGATCAACCGCGACAATCAGGCGGCGCTCTCCGGCTGGGCGATCCCCACCGCCACCGACATCGCCTTTGCGCTCGGCGTGCTCTCGCTGCTCGGCAGCCGCGTGCCAGCCTCGCTGAAGGTCTTCCTCACCGCTCTGGCCATCATCGACGATCTCGGCGCCGTCGTCATCATCGCGCTGTTCTACACCAGCGGCCTGTCGTTCGCCTATCTGGCCGCCGCCTTCGTCGTCATTGCCTTGCTCGTCCTGCTCAACCGCATGCGGGCCATGAAACTCTGGCCGTATCTTCTGCTTGGCCTCGTCTTGTGGGTGCTGGTGCTGAAATCGGGCGTGCATGCCACGTTGGCCGGCGTCGCGCTGGCGCTCACCATCCCGCTGGAGCGTTCTCCCGGCATCAGCCACGATACGGAACATTCGCCGCTGCACCGGCTGGAGCACGGCCTGCACAAGCTCGTGCCCTTCATCGTCATCCCGATCTTCGGCTTTGCCAATGCCGGGGTCTCGCTCGGCGGCCTGAGCCTTGCAGCCCTTGTCGAGCCGCTGACGCTGGGCGTCGCCGCCGGCCTGGTCGTCGGCAAGCTGGTCGGCGTTTTCGGCTCCTCGGCGCTGGCCATCCGCTTCGGCCTCGCCGACCTGCCGGTCAATGCCGGCTGGCTGCATATGCTGGGCATCTCGCTGCTGTGCGGCATCGGCTTCACCATGAGCCTGTTCATCGGCCTGCTCGCCTTCGCTGCCGACCCGGCGCTCCAGGATGCGGTGAAGGTCGGTATCCTCGCCGGCTCGCTTGTCGCCGCGCTGCTGGGCGCCGCCGTGCTGCTGACGGCGCCTGCGGCCGGCGGGGCGGAAGAGGACGTGGACTAACCCTTCGAGGCAACTGGCTCCGGCGGCAGGCCGAAGGCCGCGAACAAGGCGGGGCCGAGCGGCGGGACATAGATCGTCAGCGCGGCGATTCTGTCGCCGGCCGGTTCGATCACATGCAGCGAATGCGGCCGCCACACGCAATCCTGGCGGCTGAGCGCGTAGACGCCCACGGCCGGCTGGGCGTTGGCGCCGATGGCCACCGCTCGATAGCCGGCGAAATTGCCCCATACGCTCCCGAGGAAGGCGCCGATCGCCTGATGCCCGCGGTACCATTCCCGCCATGGCGGCATGTGATAGACGGCGTCCTCGCGCAGCAGCGCGACGAGTCCCTCGAGATTGTCGGCCTGCCAGGCCTCCATATAGCGTTCGAGTAGCAGGCCTTCGTCCGAACCGGGCTCTGATCGCTGCGGCGGGCTGCTTTGCGTATGGTGCCCGCCCAGCGTCGCACGGGCCCGCTGCAAGGCGCTGTTGATCGAGGCTGTGGTTCCGCCGAGCAACTGCGCGGTCTCGATGGCGGACCATCCGAGCACATCGCAAAGCAGCAAGGCCGCGCGTTGCCTCGGCGGCAACAACTGGATCGCTGCCACGAAAGCGAGCCTCACGGCCTCGCGGGCCTCGTAGCGCGCTTCCGGACCGGGCCTGTCGTCGGCAATGTCCGGGAGCTCCACGTCCGGATATGGATCCAGCCAGGCGAGCTCCGCGGTCGGGCCACCGGTCGCGCCTCCCTCGGAAGGCGGCCGTCCAGGCAGCCCGAGGATGCGCCCAGCCGACGACCGTGCCTTGATCGCGTTGAGGCAGCTCTTGGTGGCGATCGCGTAAAGCCAGCCGCGCGCCGAGCCGCGCCCGTCGAATTGCGAGCGCGCGCGCCAGGCCTTCAGGAACGTCTCCTGGACGAGATCGTCCGCCTCGTTGAGCGAGCCCATCATCCGGTAGCAATGCAGCTTGAGCGCGCGGCGGTGGGCGACGGTCAGGCGCTCGAAGGCCAGCCGGTCGAGGACCGGCTGGCCCGTCCGGCCTAAAGGCTCGATAGGGCCGGAAGCATCAGTCATGGGAAGCCCCGGGGCGCTGAATCCGACCCGCATCCTGCGCGCCTCATGCCGCCGCCGCAAGGCCGCTGCCGCTTAC
>NZ_RZTO01000768.1:0-2918 GCF_003997225.1 Mesorhizobium sp. M2C.T.Ca.TU.002.02.1.1 | reverse complement strand
CCCTTCATCGCCACGCTCGACGCCGACGACCTTTGGCTGCCCGGAAAGATCGCGGCGCAGCTTGCCCATCTCGACCGGCTTCCCGGCACGGCCGGTGTCTTCACCCATATACGCAGTTTCCGCGACGGCGAGCCCGATGCCATGGCCCCGACCGCGATGCCCGGCTGGTCGCGCTCGACGATGCTGATGCGCCGAGCGGCCGTGGAGAGCGTCGGCCCGATGGTCGACCCGCAGGGCGGCCGGGGCGAGATGATCGATTGGATCGCCCGGGCCCGCGAGGCCGGCTTTGTCCTCGACATGATGCCTGACATCCTGGCGCTGCGGCGCATCAGGCCGGGAAGCCTGTCCTATGGGCGCGACGCGACGCGCGACCGCGGTTACCTGGAAGTGGCGCGGCTCGCCATGCTGCGGCGGGCGCAAAGCAAAGCCAGCTCCAGCTGATGGCCAAGGTTCGTCGCATCGGCACGCGTTTTCCCGACTATGGCTGGTCCTGGCCGACCGGGTCGCTCGACCAGTTGCTCAAGGCAGCGCTTCTCCCCGACGAAGAGGCGGCACGCCTTTGCGCCACGGGCTGGCTGGACGAGAACGACATCGACCACGTTTCTTTCCGGGAACACCGGCTGCTTGCCGCGATTTCCGACAGGTTCGGACGCAAGCTTGCCGGCCACGCCGCCTATCCGCGCCTGGTCGGCTTGCAGAAGATGCTGTGGACCAAGTCACGCATGGCCATGCGCGAGGCCGAGCCGGCCTTGACGGCGATGGTCGATGCCGGCTGCACGGTGATGCTGATCAAGGGCGCCAGCCGCATCGCGCTCGATGCCGCCGCGCAGCGCGGGCGCGTGGCGCACGACATCGACATCCTGGTGCGGCCGGGCGATATGCAGCCGGCTTTCGATGTGCTGCGCGACCGCGGCTGGCAGATCGCCACCGGCGTTTCCCCGCAATATCTGCGCGCAAGGCTGGCGTCGTTGCGCTCGATGAACTTCTTCAAGGGCAATTACGGCGACATCGACCTGCATCAGCTCGCCTACGACGGCTCGCAGCAGAATGCCGAGGACGACCTGGCGATCTGGCGCCGCGCGATCGCCGCCAAATTCAGCGACGTCGGCGTGGTCGTCCCATCGTCGGCCGACCGCATCGCTTTGGCCATCGCGCATGGCGGCCTCGACGCGCATACGCATAGCGACTGGCTGGTCGACTGCACGGTCGCCATCGAAGGCGGCGATGTGGACTGGACCATATTCCTCGATATCGTCGCTCAACGCGGCCTCGCCGTCGCCGCGGCGGTGGCGCTTTCCTACCTTGCGCTGGAGATCGGCATCGCGGTGCCGGAAGCCGTCCTGGCCAGGGTGGTGGACATGGCCGACCGGCGCGGCGCGGCGCGCCTGTCATCGGTCCTGCAGGCCAAGCCGCGCACCGATTTCGGCGCGCTGATCTGGTTATCGCGGGGATTTGCGAAGCAGTTGCGCCTGCAGCGCAAGAAAGGCCGGCTGAAGCAGACCGAGCCGGACATCGTGTGGCGCGGCAAATCCACGGCCGCGAAGGCAACCGGAGAACCGGCATCTTTCGTGCTCTCGCAAACCCTGGATGAACCGCAGGGCGATGTCAGCGAGATGATGCTCGATCTCATCGTGCGCATCGTCGTTCCTCCGGTCAGGCGACGCATCGAGATGGAAATCAATGCAGGCGACCGGCATGTGGCCCGGCTGCGCTCGATGACGATCAGCCGCTCGGGCGGCGAGCGAATGCTGCGCTTTCGCGGCAAGCTGAAGCTCGACCGGACGGGACGGGCTCTGGTGCTGGAAGCGCGGCCGTCGCGGCAATTTCGCGTCTGGGACGACGAGCAAGCGGTCGCCACCTATGGCGCGCTGCCTTTCCAGCTCGTTTCGGCAAAATTTTCTCCGACCGGCTGAGCCTGGCGGAACGCCGGCGTTGATTACCGTGTCGACGGCTCGGCGAAGGAAGCCTGGCAGCTGCTCAGGCGTCCGGAGTGATCAGCTTCAAGGAGGAGAAATAGGTCCGATATCGGCCGACATCGCGGGTCAGAAGTGGGAGCCCGCCGACCGCAGCATGAGCACCAATGAAGAAGTCCGGCAGAACGCCAGTCTTTTGTCCTCCTGACCGGCGGTACTGCGTAAATACCTTTCCAGCAAGGAAAAGAGCTGCCCTCGGCATGGGCGCCATTTCAAGACCGGCCGCATCGAGAAACGCGTCAAGATCCTCGATGCGGGCGTAGCGAACGGCAAGCTCGGCATAGACCGCATCGTTGATCAACAATGGTCCATTGAAGCTCGCCGCCTCAAGCTGAGCTATCGACCAATCCGCCCAATTTGGATCGTCCGTAACGAGGTCGAGCAGGACGTTGGTATCGACGAGGGTCACGCTTCGCCGCGCGTCAGCGCCATAATCGCGTCGGTCGTGAGCCCCTCGCCGGCATGGCCACGCAACTTGGCAAAGCGGCTCGCCGGTTGCTTTCTGTCGACACGAGCCAGCACCACGCTTCCATCGGCAGCGCGCCTGAAATCGACCCTGCTTCCCGGAACGATCCCCAGCAGGTCGCGGACCGGTTTCGGGATGGTCACTTGCCCTTTTGCTGTAACGGTGGTGGCCATCTTCGCCCCCTTGGTAATACCAGATGCAAGTAAGGTATTACCTCCTGGATCGAATTTCAACAGCTCGCAATCGCAATTCAAACCCCGTAACGCTCGGTGCGGATCAGCCCCGCCGGAACGCCCGCCCCGATCAGGGCATCGGCGGCGGCCGAGACGAACGCATTCGAGCCGCAGACATAGGCGAGCCTCGGCGCCTTCGGCAGGCGCTCGACGGCCTGCGCCATCATGCGGGCGTCGATGCGCCGGGAATAGTCGGAGGGCCGCCTCGCCGGTTCGCGGGTCAGCGTCAGCACCAGATCGAACCCG
>NZ_RZTO01000767.1:0-2924 GCF_003997225.1 Mesorhizobium sp. M2C.T.Ca.TU.002.02.1.1 | reverse complement strand
GATGGGCGAAGGACAGCCCGCGATCAGAGACCGCCACGCCGATCGTCTTGTCGCCGAGATCGAGCCCGGCGAGCGTCTTGCCGTCGGCAAGCCGTCCCGGCAGTTCCTCGATTGAAATGATGCCCAAGCGGCTTCCTCTGATATCCAGGCGTCACACATCCTTTTGACGGTAAGGCGCGCCGCGCTACTTTCAATTTGCCGCCAGCGTTCTATCCTTCGGCAACGGAAAAATCGAGGAAAGCATTCATGAAACTGACCTGGTACGGACATTCGGCATTCCGCGTCGAGACCAAGGACGCCACCATCCTCATCGACCCCTATCTGGTCGGCAATCCTTCCTGGGCGGGCGGCTGGGAAGGGCCGGCGGAGGGTGTCACGCATGTTCTCCTGACCCATGGCCACAACGACCATGTCAGCGGCGCGGTCGAGGTGCTGAAGAAAAGCGGCGCCATGCTGGTCGCCAATTTCGAGATCTGCATGTATCTCGTCGGCCAGGGCGTCAGCGGCGACAAGATCAATCCGGGCAATATCGGCGGCACCGTCGATTGCGGGCCGTTCACCACGACCTTCGTCCAGGCGTTGCACTCGTCCTCTTTCGGCGGCGAAGGCGGCACCAACACCTATCTGGGGAACCCGGGCGGACTGGTCCTGCACTTCCCGGAGGACAAGACGCTCTACCACATGGGCGACACCGACATCTTCTCCGATATGGGCCTGATCAACGAGTTGCACGAACCGAAGATCGGCATCGTGCCGATCGGCGACCGCTTCACCATGGGTGGCGCGGTGGCGGCCCTTGCCTGCCGCCGCTTCTTCGGCTTCGAGACCGTCGTTCCCTGCCACTTCCGCACCTTCTCGATGCTCGACCAGACCGCCGACAAGTTCGTCGCCGGCCTGGAAGGCTCGGGCGTCAATGTGGCGCTTCCGGAAGTCGGCAAGGCGATCACGATCTAAGTCGCCTGCAATCGCCAGGGGGTACCGCAACTGAGCTGACCGGCATCATGCATGTTGCGCGGCAGACGCCGCGCCGCTATAGCCCGCACTGGTTTTCCCGAGGCGATAGAACATGTCCGTTGATCTTCAGACCGTGAAGCGCGTCGCGCGCCTTGCCCGTATCGCGGTGAGCGAGGAGGGCGCCGAGCGCATGACCGGCGAATTGAACGCCATCCTCGGCTTCGTCGAACAATTGAACGAGGTCGATGTTTCTGGCGTGGAGCCGATGACCTCGGTCACGCCGATGGAGATGAAGAAGCGCCAGGATGTCGTCACCGACGGCAACAAGCCCGCCGACATCGTCGCCAATGCGCCGGCGACGGAAGAGAACTTTTTCCTCGTTCCGAAGGTGGTGGAGTAGGCCGTGGCTGTCGAGATCGCCGTCGAGACGCCTTTGCAGGACGACGTGCGCGCGCTGGTCGCCGAGCTCAATGCCGCGTTGCTCGAACTGACGCCGCCCGAGCACTGCTATCATCTGACCGTCGAGCAGATGGCGGGCAAGGATACGACGGTGTTCATCGCCCGCGACAACGGCCTCGCCGTCGGCTGCGGCGCGCTCAAGCGCCATGACGGGGCGGTCGGTGAGGTCAAGCGCATGTACACGCGACCTTCGCATCGAGGTCGCAAGATCGGCGCCGAGATCGTCGGACGGGTCGAGGCGCTTGCCCGGCAGGAAGGGCTGAGGCGCCTGGTTCTCGAAACCGGCGATCGGCACCCCGCGGCCTGGACCGTCTATGAGCGCGCCGGATTCTCGCGTTGCGGACCGGTGCTGGATTATCCCGACTCCGAGTGGTCGGTGTTTTACGAAAAGAGCCTTGCCTGATGAGCGATCTCACACATCTCACCATTTCCGAGGCCCGCGCCAAGCTGCGCGGCAAGGAGATCACCGCGGCTGAAATCACCGAGGCCTATCTTGCGGCGATCGATCGCGCCAATCCCGTGCTCAACGCCTATGTGACTGTGACCGCCGACAAGGCGCGCGACATGGCGAAGAGCTCCGACGCCAGGCTCGCCAAGGGCGAGGGTGGCGCGCTGGAAGGCATTCCACTCGGCATCAAGGACCTGTTCGCCACCGAAGGCATCCATACCCAGGCCTGCAGCCACGTGCTGGACGGCTTCAAGCCGCGTTACGAATCGACCGTGACCAGCAACCTGTGGGCGGACGGCGCGGTGATGCTCGGCAAGCTCAACATGGACGAGTTCGCCATGGGCTCGTCGAACGAGACCTCCTACTACGGCCCGGTGATCAATCCGTGGCGGCGCTCGCGTGTCGATACGGTCGTCATGCCGACGACGCATCAGGGCGATGGCGGCTTTGTTTCCGCCGGCGGCACGAAGACGGCGCGGACCTTGGACAACGCCCAGCTGGTGCCGGGCGGCTCGTCGGGCGGGTCGGCATCGTCGGTGGCCGCCTTCCTCTGCGCCGGCGCTACCGCGACGGACACCGGCGGCTCGATCCGCCAGCCGGCGGCGTTCACCGGCACGGTCGGCATCAAGCCGACTTACGGTCGCTGCTCGCGCTGGGGCATCGTCGCCTTCGCTTCCTCGCTCGACCAGGCCGGGCCGATCGCGCGCGACGTGCGCGACGCCGCGATCCTGCTGAAGTCGATGGCCTCCGTCGATCCGAAGGACACAACCTCGGTCGACCGCCCGGTGCCGGACTATGAAGCGGCGATCGGCAAGCCGATCAAGGGCATGAAGGTCGGCATCCCGAAGGAGTATCGCGTCGACGGCATGCCGCAAGACATCGAGGCGCTCTGGCAGCGGGGCATCGCCTGGCTGAAGGATGCCGGCGCCGAGATCGTCGACATCTCCCTGCCGCACACCAAATATGCCTTGCCGGCCTATTATATCGTGGCGCCTGCCGAGGCTTCGTCGAACCTCGCCCGCTATGACGGCGTTCGCTACGGCCTGCGCGTGCCCGGCAAGGA
>NZ_RZTO01000766.1:0-2931 GCF_003997225.1 Mesorhizobium sp. M2C.T.Ca.TU.002.02.1.1 | reverse complement strand
GGCCTTCCCAGCGTGGCCACTGATCGGAGGTCCCGGGACGTCCTGTGTTGGGTGAATTGCTCATCTCTCAACCTCGCTTCCATCTCCGGGAGGTCAGCCCTCAGCCTTCATCGTTCGTGCGATCCTCAAGAGCTTGTCGCGGTCATGCCCGTGCTCGCGGATGAGTTCGCGCGCCTGCTTCGGCGACAGATCGGTGTTCTCCGCCAGGAAGCGGACGTCGGGATCGTCGCCGCCCTTGGTCGGCAGGTTGCCCGGTGACGGAGATCCTGCTGCGCCCGGGCGGTGGGGAAGTTCGCGTTTCTGCATGGTCTGTCCTTCCGATATTGAACCAACCCGTCGCGGAGGTGCTGGTTCCTTTCGTTCGCGAGTTTGGGTTGGCAATCTTCGGCGCGGCATGCCCGACCGTTGGTCCACGCTCGCCCGGCTTGCCGTCAGCCCGTCAGCTTCTGCTTGATTTTCGTGACCAGGCCGCCGCCCTGCTCGGACTGGCCCATGAAGCGGTCTTCAATCGCCGCCCATTCCGGCATGCCGACGATGTCCTCGAAATTCTCCATGTCGACGCTTCGGTTCAAATCCATCGCGTGACCTTCGCGCAGGTCTTCGAGCGCTTCCTGGATCGCGCGGACGGCGCGAAACAGCACCGATGTGGGGTAGAGGATCATGCTGAAACCGAAATCATGCATCGATCGCGGCGAATGCCATGGCGTCTTGCCGCCGCCCTCGAGGATGCTGGTCGCCAGCGGCACGCCCTTGAAGGCGGCGCCCACTTCCTTCAGTTCCTCGGCGCTGGTCGGCCCCTCGACATAGATGCCGTCGGCGCCGGCATCGAGATAGCGATGCCCTCGCTCGATCGCGTCGTCGATGCCGTTTGGCTCGGCGGCATCGGTGCGCGCCAGAATGAAGAAATCGGCATTCCTTCGCGCAGCCACTCCCGCCTTTATCTTGTCCACCATCGCCTCGGCGGCGATCACGCGCTTGCCGGCCATGTGGCCGCAACGCTTCGGCGGCTGTTGGTCCTCGATGAACAGCGCCGAGGCGCCGATCGCTTCGTAGCCGCGCACCGTCCGGGTGACGTTCTTCACATCGCCATAGCCGTCGTCGCCGTCAACCAGCACGGGCAGGCCGCAAGCGGTGATGATTTCCTGCGCCTTGGCGTGGTTTTCGCCATATTGCTCGAGGTCGATGTCCGGCACCGCATGCATATGCGCGGCAAGGGCAAAGCCGCCAATCTGATAGGCAGGAAAGCCGGCGCGCTCGATCAGCCGTGCGGTCAACGCATCCGGCGCCGAAGGCAGGATAAGCGGCGCGTGGCTTTCGAGCACGGATTTCCAGGGTCGGCGATCAACGGCGCCTTTAGTCAGCATGAGGTCACTCCCGCCATTCACGTGTCCTGCTTTTCCCGACGGCGCGCGGAAGCTTCCTTCTTGCGCCGCAGCACCTCGTCGGTGCCCACGATGTCCTTCGTGCTGCCGCTGATCGCGGTCGAGACGACTGCCGGCGGATCGCTTGCCGGAAAGCTGCCCTCGAGGCCCGACTGCAACTGCTCTTCCAGCGTGTTCTGATCCTCGGAGCGGCCCTCGGTGCGCCGTTCGTCGATCTCCTCCAGGTCATGCTTGGCGTCCGGATGCTCGCGCACATTGCGCAGCGTCGACACGACGAGCTCGACCGCGAACTCCTTCATCGCCTCGGCGTGCGGAGCGGCAACGTCGGTCTCCTCGACCAGGCGAACGAGCGATCGTTCGAGCTTGTCCAACTCGCGCATGCCCTGGCGGTGCGCCAGTTTCTGTACCAGCGCATGGATCAGCAAGGGACCGAAGGTCGAATAAGCGTGCATGCGGGTCTCGTCGACATGTTCGGGATGAAGCGTATGCAGGGACATTGGTTTGCCTCCATTGAACATCCGCGGCTGCCTGTTGCGGCGGCCGGTGCAAGGTGAACTGGAGGAGGGGGAGGATGTTCCATCGGGGCTGGAGCTCGCGGCAGAAAAATGGCGTCCGTGAAGGATACGGACGCCATTTGAACTCAGCGCTGGCCGCCCTTGCGGCCGGCTTCCGAGGCACGCTGGCGGTCTTCGGCGAAGTTGCCGCTGCCGCCCCTATGCTGGCCCGAGCCCCGCTGACCCATGTTGCGGTCCTCGGCCTGCTGCTGCCCGTTGCCGCGATGCTGCTCATCGCGGTTCTCGTGGCTCTGCTGGCCGGCCTTGACGTGCTGTTCGTGGGTTCCGCCTTGATTGGGCATATCGAATTCTCCGTTGGCTCGGATTTTTCTTCGGGGTGAATTCAAGGACGCGCTCGGCATCCTTGAATAAGGAGAACAGGTGCCGGCAACCGATGTTCCGGCTGAAACATTTCGTGACCCGCATCAGACTGAAGTCCGACTTAGCCAAAGCATTGGACCGGCTTATGCAACCAATGTGCTTTCCACGAATTGGTGAGCGGCCGTCGAGAAAGCCCCCTCCATCGCCGGCCGTGCTGGTGCCCGCCGCTCGCCCCGCGCAATTTCGGCGGGCACCGATATCCACCAACAAAAAGGAGCCGCTTGACCGGCTTCGGAGTGAGACGACGTTTTGACCTACATCTCTATAAAGCCCGCCCGGCAGGAGGCCGAAAGCCTGCCCGCCAACGACAATCAACGTGCCACCCGTGCCGATCTTTCGTTCCTCGATGTGATCAACGACGAGAACGAGATCGCCGACATCGCCAGGCGCGCGGAGCGTCTCGGCCACGCCACGCTCATTGCAATGGCGGTCGGCCTGGCGGCTTTGCCGCTGCTCTATCTGATGTTGGTGTGAGCCGAGTCAGCCCCGCGCTGGCTGGCTCCTCGGAAAAGGCGGTTTCGCTCCGATACCCCACTCGGCAGGCGCCCGTGCTCAGCGTCAGCTCAGCCTGCCTCTAGTCAGGCGGTGTCTTGGAGCGCGACCAGAGCTCGTCC
>NZ_RZTO01000765.1:0-2937 GCF_003997225.1 Mesorhizobium sp. M2C.T.Ca.TU.002.02.1.1 | reverse complement strand
GTCCTCGCTCGCCGGCACGCCGCTCGCGGGCGGGGTCAATTTCGCGCTGAGCGCAAGCGGTCCGCGCCTGGCGCCGGATTTCACGGTGTCAGCCGACAGCGCCAGCCTGACGGCGGCCGGCCGCACGGTGAAGGACATCAAGCTTTCGGCCAAGGGAAAGGCCGATGTCGCCAATCCGACCGCCGACCTCTCGCTGACCGGCAATGCCGAGGGGCAGGCGCTCGACATCGAGGCTTCGCTGGTGACCGCCGACGGCAAGCGCTCTATCAAAGGGCTCAGCCTGGCGCTCGGCGACAACAAGGTGTCGGGCGACCTCGCGCTCGATGACAAGTTCCTGCCGCTCGGCACGTTGACGCTTGCCGTGCCCGACATCGGACCGCTTGCGGCGCTCGGCAACCAGACCGCCACCGGCGATATCAACGGCACGATCGCCTTTGCCAAGGAGGGCGAGGCGCCGACCGTCACCATCAACGCGGCCAGCACGTCGATCGCGCGCGGCGATCTGGCGGCGAAAGCCATCACCGTCAACGCGCTGATCGCCAACTACCTGAAAGGGCCGGCGATCTCGGGCACGATCAAGGCAGACAATGTGACCTCCGGCAGCACGGTCGTCAGCGGCATCGGCATCGATTTGAAGCGCGACGGCGACTGGACGAACTTTACCGGCGGCGCCACGGCGTCCGGCATTCCGGCCACCGCAACCGGCCGTGTGAAGATCGCCAACGGCACGACGAGCGTGGAAATCACGTCCGGCGAGGCGACGGTGCGCGGCATCAAGGCGGCCATCGCCGAGCCATCCAGCCTTTCCATCGTCAATGGCGTGACGACAATCGAGAAGCTCGCGCTCAATCTCGGCGGCGGCTCGGCAACCGTTTCCGGCAGCGCTGGCCAGACCCTCGACCTGACGGCCAACCTCGCCAACCTCCCGGTGGCGCTCGCCAATGATTTCGTGCCCGGCCTCGATGGGGCTGGGACGGTGGAAGGCATGGCGCATGTCACGGGTCCGTCGTCCAACCCCGACGTGCAGTTCAACGCCAAGGTGGCGGGCGCCCAGACCAGCCAGACCCGGCAGGCGGGGTTCGGGACGCTGGATCTGGACGCTGCCGGCAGCTACACGCTGGCGGGCGGCGTCGCCCTGGACCACGCCACGCTGTCGGGCGAAGGGATTTCCGGCAAGGCCGCCGGCACCCTCAATCCCAATGGCGCCAGCGACTTCTCCCTCGACCTCACATCATCCGGGGCCAGCCTGCCGTTGACGATCGGCAGCGCCGAAAGCCCGGTCAAGATCGCTGTCCAGTCCTTGTCGGCAAAAATGGCGGGCGAGAGCACGCAAGCGCGGCTCGATGTGTCCGCAATCCTGCCGTCCATTGCCGCCAGCCAGGCCAAGGTGGACGGTCTGACGCTCGCGCTGCATTCGGATGCCTTCGACCTCAAGGGGCGGGCTGGTCAGGTTTCCGGCACGGTGTCGGTGGACAGGATCGGCCTCGATAATCCCATGATCGCGCCGCTGATCGCCGGCAAGGTCACGGCCAAGGTCAATGGCCGCCTGACAAGCGATGCCGTCGCCGTCAACAGCGGCTCGCTCACCAGCGATGCGCTCAACAGCCAGGTCGCCGGCCGGATATCGCTGGGCGACGGCGCGGTCGACCTCAACATGAAGGCCGATGTCGCTTCTTCCGCCCTGCCGGCCGCGGTGCGCGGCATGCTTGGCGAGACGGCTGAGTTGAGCGCCGTGCTGAGGCGCGATGCCAAAGGCAATGTCAATGTCGACGGGCTGAAGCTGAATTCTGGCGCGCTCAGCGCCGATGGCCAGGCGAGTCTTGCCGACGGCAAGCTCGCCGCCGGAATCAGGGGGGCGCTGAGCGATGTCTCGGGACTCTCGAAAGACGCCAAGGGCGCCATTGGCTTTGCCCTGAATGCGCAAGGCCCGGTCATCGCGCCCGACCTGTCGATGACGGTGGAGAGCGACCGGCTTACGGTCGCGGCGCGCGAGATCACCGGGCTGAAGCTTACGGCCAGCGGCAAGGCCGATGCCGCCAATCCGGCGGCGAATGTGCAGCTCACCGGAAATGTCGCCGGCCAGAACCTGCAGGGCAGCGCGGTGCTCGCCACGACCAATGGCAGCCGCGCGATCAACGGGCTTTTGCTGTCGCTCGGCCCGAACAAGATTTCGGGCGATCTCGCCCTCGACGACGCCTTCGTGCCGGTCGGCACCGTTTCGCTCGATTTGCCGGACATCGGGCCGCTCGCCGCGCTGGCGCTGGAAAAGGCAGAGGGCAATGTGCGCGGCACGATCGCCTTCACCAAGGCGGCCAACGGGCCGAATGTCGCGATCAAGGCGAACACTTCGGAGGTCAAGCGCGGCGATCTCTCGGCCAGGAATGTGGCCATCGACGCGCAGATCGCGAACTACATGGCAGCACCCGTCATCGCCGGCACGGTGCGCGCGGAGAGCGTGACGTCCGGCGGCACCGCCATCACCGGCATCAATGTAGATCTCAAGCGCGACGGCGACTGGACGGGCTTCTCGGGCGGCGCCACCGTCAAGAACATCCCGGCCAAGGCCGCCGGCCGCGTGAAGGTCGCCAACGGCACGACGACCATCGAGCTCGCGTCCGGCCAGGCGACCGTGCAGGGCATCAAGGCCGCGATCGCGCAGGCCTCGACGATCACCATCGCCAACGGCGTGACGACGCTCGACCGGCTGGTTCTCAATCTCGGCGGCGGTACGGCGACGGTGACGGGCAAGGTCGCGCAGGCGCTCGACATCAACGCCAATCTGGCGAGGGTACCGATCTCGCTCGCCAACAGTTTCTCGCCCGGTCTCGACGCGGCCGGCTCGATCTCGGGCACGGTCAAGGTCACCGGCGCGCCGGCGAGCCCCTCGGTCGCCTTCAACATCGATGCTTCAGGCGTGCAGACCTCGCAGACGCGCGG
>NZ_RZTO01000764.1:0-2941 GCF_003997225.1 Mesorhizobium sp. M2C.T.Ca.TU.002.02.1.1 | reverse complement strand
CACGAAACCGTGCCGGCGCCGTGGATTTTCCGGCGTGGTCCACATCTGCTGCCTGCTTTCCGGTATTCGACTGGCTGTCAGTCCGCTATGATCAGCTGTAAGCTCGAATCGAGGCGGAGCCGATGCGCCAATATCTCGACCTGTTGAAGCATGTGCTGGAGAACGGCGCCGATCGCGGCGACCGTACGGGCACCGGCACCCGCTCGGTGTTCGGCTACCAGATGCGTTTCGACCTTTCGCGCGGCTTTCCGGTCACGACCACGAAGAAGCTGCACCTGAAGTCGATCATCCACGAGCTCTTGTGGTTCCTGGCCGGCGACACAAACATCAAATATCTCAACGACAACGGCGTCAGCATCTGGGACGAATGGGCCGACGAGAACGGCGATCTCGGCCCGGTCTATGGCAAGCAGTGGCGCTCATGGCCGGACGGGCATGGCGGCGAGATCGACCAGATCGCGGGCCTTCTGAAGGAGATACGCCGGAATCCCAACTCGCGCCGGCTGATCGTCTCGGCCTGGAATCCGGCCGAGGTCGAGGCGATGGCACTGCCGCCCTGCCACTGCCTGTTCCAGTTCTATGTCTCGGAAGGCAGGCTCTCCTGCCAGCTTTACCAACGCTCGGCCGATATCTTCCTCGGCGTGCCGTTCAACATCGCTTCCTATGCCCTGCTCACCATGATGGTGGCGCAGGTGACCGGGCTGAAGCCCGGCGACTTCGTCCACACGCTTGGCGACGCGCATCTTTATTCGAACCATTTCGAGCAGGCGCGCGAGCAGATGCGGCGCACGCCGAAGGCCTTGCCGACGATGTGGATCAACCCGGAGGTCAAGGACCTTTTTGCCTTCCGTTTCGAGGATTTCCGCCTCGAGAATTATTTCGCGGATGCAAATATCAAGGCGCCCATCGCCGTATGAGCCAGTTTTCGGCTTAGTCGATGCCGACCATGACGTCCGAAGCCTTGATCACCGCATAGGCCTGCTTGCCGTTTTCGAGCGCGAGGTCGGCGACCGCCTCGTTGGTGATCGAGGAGGTGACGATGACGCCACCGCCGATGTCGATCCTGACATGCGAGGTGGTGGCTCCCTTGACGATCTCCGTGACCTTACCCTTCAGGATATTGCGGGCGCTGATCTTCACGCGTCTCTCCTTGAGCATCGCTGTTTCCGACTTATCGTAGGCCGGGACCACGCCGGCGCACAATGCCACGACAGGCGAAAAGCCTTTCCTTGTTATGTTCATCCGGATATATCGGTCAGAGGCTTTGGGCCGAACGGATTTTGAAACCAGGGAGAGACTTCATGACGGGCAAGGGTTTCGGGTTGAAGGCGATCGCTATTGGAGGTTTCACGGCAATGCTGATGGCGGCGGTGCCGGCGGCCCATGCCGACGACAAGGTGGTCGTGTTTGCCGCGGCGAGCCTCAAGGATGCGCTCGACGCGGTCAACAAGGCCTGTGAGCCGGAAGTCGGCGAAGCCGCCACCATTTCCTACGCGGCGAGCTCGGCGTTGGCCAAGCAGATCGAAGGCGGCGCGCCGGCCGACGTGTTCGTGTCGGCCGACCTCGACTGGATGAAATATCTCTCCGACAAGAAGCTGATCAAGCCGGATACCGAGGTGAAGCTGCTCGGCAACCAGATCGTGCTGGTGGCGCCGAAGGATTCCGCGGTCGAGACCAAGGTCGAGAAGGGATTCGACCTCGCCAAGCTGATCGGCGACGGCAAGCTTGCCATGGGCGATTTCAAGGCCGTGCCGGTCGGCAAATACGGCAAGGCGGCGCTGGAATCACTGGGCGTCTGGTCGTCGGTCGAGGGCAAGGTCGCGCAGGCCGAGAATGTGCGCGCAGCGCTTAAGCTGGTGTCGACGGGCGAGGCGGCGCTGGGCATCGTCTACGCCACCGACGCGCATGCGGAAAAGGGCGTCAAGGTCGTTGGCACCTTCCCGGAAGATTCGCACCCGCCGATCATCTACCCGATTGCCCAGACCGCCGATTCGAAGGACAAGGATACGGCTGCCTTCCTGAAATGCGTCGAGTCGGCCAAGGCCGCCGCGCTCTTCAAGGAGCAGGGTTTCACGGTGCTCGCGCCGAGCAACTGAGAAAGACCGCGCAACGCTGACATGAACTGGCTGCTGGACCTCACTCCCGACGAATGGAATGCGGTCCGGCTGTCGATCAAGGTGGCGACGGTGGCGATGATTGCCAGCCTGCCGCCCGGCATCCTGCTTGCGCTCCTGCTGGCGCGGGGGCGTTTCTGGGGCAAGACGCTGCTCAACGGGCTGGTGCATCTGCCGCTGATCCTGCCGCCGGTTGTGACGGGCTACCTGCTTCTGCTCACCTTCGGCCGGCGCGGCCCGGCCGGGGCCTTCCTGGCCGAGCATTTCGGCATCGTCTTCTCGTTCCGCTGGACGGGCGCGGCACTGGCATGCGGGGTCATGGGCTTTCCGCTGATGGTGCGGGCCATCCGGCTCTCGATCGAGGCGGTCGACCGCAAGATGGAGGCGGCCGCCGGCACGCTCGGCGCCAATCCGCTCTGGGTGTTCGCCACCATCACGCTGCCGCTGATCCTGCCCGGGCTGATCGCGGGCGCGATCCTTTCCTTCGCCAAGGCGATGGGTGAATTCGGCGCCACCATCACCTTCGTCTCCAACATCCCCAACGAGACGCAGACGCTGCCCTCGGCGATCTACACCTTCACCCAGGTGCCAGGCGGCGACGAAGGCGCGCTCAGGCTGACGCTGATCTCGATCGCTATCTCGATGGTCGCGCTCATCGCTTCGGAAGTTCTGGCGCGTCGCGTCGGCCGGCGGATGGACATCGAATGACGCTGTCCGTGGATATCCACCATCGGCTCGGCGAATTCGCCCTGGAAGCGCATTTCGAGAGCGCCGGCCGACTGACGGCGCTGTTCGGGCCCTCGGGGTCGGGCAAGTCGACGCTGATC
>NZ_RZTO01000763.1:0-2947 GCF_003997225.1 Mesorhizobium sp. M2C.T.Ca.TU.002.02.1.1 | reverse complement strand
TCTCAGGCGTCACGCGGATCACCGCTTCCGGCTCCGGCCCCGCCAGGATGGCTTCGACGTGCGGAGCCTCGGGCGTGACGCCCGCAATGTGGAAAAGGCCAACCGCGCCCGACGATGCGGCCGCCGCGCCGAAGGCTTTCAGCGCGTCTTCGCCGGGATGAGCGGCCACGCCGGCGACGACGCCGATCGCGTTGCCCACCTCACGGCCATAGAGGCTCCCCAGGACAGGCCAGGCGATCTCCGAGGCGAGGAAGGATGGCGACAGGCCCGAGACATCGAAAACGAGCCTTGCCCTGCGGTTTTCGGGCCGATGCAGGCCGTAATCCGGCGCGCAGCCGACAATCGCGCAGGCAATGTCGAGAAAATCGCCATAGCGGTTGGTGCGCGCGCCCAGCACCGAATTGCAGAAGACGACCGCGTTGGACTCGCCCCAGGCGACGTCGCTGCCCAGCGCCGGCCTATGCCCGGCCTGGTAGGGCGCGCAGGTCCAGCTCTGCTCGCAGCCGAGCCTGCTATAGGCCTCCATCATCCGTCGCGCCATGCCGCGCTGCGGCTCTTCCAGGCGGATGCGCGAGCAACCCATCAGGTCGAGCGCCCCGACATTGAGCGTCGAGCGCACCGCGACCTGCGCGCCGCCCTCGACTAGTTTTTCAGCGAACAGCGTGCCGGAATCGCCGTGATACAGCGCGCCGTCGATATGCGTGGAGGCGATCGGGATGAGCCGCGGCGCGCCGAGCAGGCGGGCGCTTTCGGCGACGATGCGCATCGCCATGCCCGCGCCATCCTGGCGGGCGGCGATCGCCTGTTCTTCCGGGCTGAGCGAAAGGCTCATAGAAACACCTTGCGCATGGTGATGGAGGTCGGCTTGTCATAGCCCTCATGCGCCGTGCGCTCGGTCTCGCGGAAGCCGAGCCGGGCGAAAGCCGCGTGGTTCGTGGTCAGTTCGATGCGGGTCTGCAGCTCGATCGCATCCTTGCCGCGTTCGCGGGCAAGATCCTCGACCGCCCGCATCAGCCGGGCCCCTATGCCTTGGGCCTGCAGCCGCGGCTCGACCGCGAGCTTGCCGACATAGAAATCCCGCGCCCGTTCCAGCGCGAAGACGCAGCCGACGACGCGGCCATTCTCGATCGCCAAAAACCCGGCTTCCCGTTTCGCCTTCTCGGCAAGGGTATCGGCGGTCAAAAGATGCGCCGACGACGGCGGGTCGATGATGCCGTCCATATAGGCAAAGGCGCGCCGGATCAGCGCGAGCAGATCGTCCCATCGGTCGAAATGCGCCGGAAGGCCGGTTATGGAGATGCCGACGCCCTGGTCCATGCGCTCAGACGGCCTTGTAGCGGATGGTGTCGAAACGGGCCGTGAGGCCATCGTAGAGCAGCAGTCGGCCGATCAGCGGCTCGCCTATGCCGGTGATCAGCTTGATCGCCTCCATCGCCTCCAGCGTGCCGATGACGCCCGTCAGCGCGCCGACGATGCCGGCAACGGCGCAGGATGGCACCAGCCCTTCGGGCGGCGCTTCCGGGAACAGGTCGCGATAGCTCGGATTGCGCTTGCCGTCGGCGCCTGTCTCGAACGGCTTCAGCACCGTCACAGAGCCGTCGAAGCGGCCGACGGCGGCCGTGACGAGGGGTTTCTTCTCACCGGCGCAGGCATCGGCGGCCGCGTAGCGCGTCTCGAAATTGTCGGAGCCGTCGACAACGACATCGTAGCGCGCGACGAGGGCAGGGGCGTTCTCCGCCGTCAGCCTCAGGCGATGCGATTCCACCGTGACGTTGGGGTTGATGCGCATGATCGCTTCCCGTGCGCTGTCGGTCTTGGCCATGCCGATCGTGTCGCTGCCATGGATCACCTGCCGCTGCAGGTTGGACAAGGAGACCGTATCGTCATCGACGATGCCGAGCGTGCCGACGCCGGCGGCGGCAAGATATTCCAGCACCGGCGCGCCGAGCCCGCCGGCGCCGATCACCAGCACCCGCGACCGTTTCAGCTTCTGCTGGCCCGGCCCGCCGATCTCCGGCAGCACGATGTGGCGGGCATAGCGTTCGAGCTCTTCGTCGGTCAGGGCAGCGTCGGTCATAGCCGAACCATATCGCTGGCGCAGAGCCTTGTCAGTAAGCGCAAGGCGAAGCCTTGTGGTCCACACGCAAGGCGAAGGTTTGGCATGACGCGAGGCAAAGCCTCGTGGCGCAGCGCGGAAATGGCTTCAAGGGTTGGACGTCGGCCCAACGCTGCCGTGATCGACCGTCAGGAACTGTGCCCGGCCGGCAAGGCTCGAAAACAAGGCGGCGTCGGTGCCGGTCATGAAGGCCTGGCAATTCAGCTCTTCCAGGATCGAGAACAACGCCGCGCGCCGGCCCGCGTCGAGATGCGCGGCGATCTCGTCCAGGAGCAGGATCGGCGTCAGGCCCGACATCTCGCCGGTCAGCCTGGCATGCGACAAAACGATGCCGACCAGCAGCGCCTTCTGCTCGCCGGTCGAGCACAGTTCCGCCGGCATCGACTTCGGCCGGTGCCGCACCAGGAGATCGGAACGATGCGGGCCGTCCAGCGTGCGGCCGGCGGCGCGGTCGCGCTCGCGGCCGTTGGCAAGCGCGCGGCGGAAGCGCTCCTCGACGTCCACGGCCGGCGCGACGGCGACCTCGCTCTCCAGGTCGCCGGCAAGACTGATGTCGGCCTGCGGAAACGGGCCGCTGCCAGGCAATCGGTCGATCATGGCGGCAAGCAGCCGCACCAGCTCGGCTCGTGCCGCGGCGATCGCCACCCCCGTCTCGGCCATCTGCGTCTCGATCGCCTCGAACCAGGCGCCGTCGCGCGAGCCTTCGGTAAGCAAGCGGTTACGGCCTCGCATGGCCTTCTCATAGTCGAGCGCGCGCTGGCCATGGCCGGGGTCGATCGCCAGCACCAGCCGGTCGAGGAAGCGGCGGCGGTCTCCCGCAGGCCCGGGAAA
>NZ_RZTO01000762.1:0-2950 GCF_003997225.1 Mesorhizobium sp. M2C.T.Ca.TU.002.02.1.1 | reverse complement strand
TTCCAGAACTATGCGCTGTTCCCGCATATGTCGCTGACCGACAATGTGGGCTTCAGCCTGAAGGTGCGCGGACTGTCGGCCGACCAGCGCCGGACGGCGGCCCGGGAAATGCTCGACCGTGTGCAGTTACTGCATCTGGCGGACCGGGTGCCCTCGGAACTGTCGGGGGGCCAGCAGCAGCGCGTGGCCCTGGCGCGGGCGCTGATCACCAATCCGAAAGTGCTGCTGCTTGACGAGCCACTGTCGGCGCTCGACGAGTTCCTGCGCCTGCGCATGCGCGTCGAGTTGAAGCGGCTGCAGAGCGAACTCGGCATCACCTTCGTCCACGTCACGCACACCCAGCCGGAGGCGATCGCACTTGCCGACCAGGTGGTGGTGATGGACCATGGCGTCGTCGAGCAAGCCGCCTCGCCGCGCGAGATCTACAACCGGCCGCACAGTCCTTATGTCGCCCGCTTCATGGGCGGCCAGAACGTGTTGGCCGGTAAGGTGGAGACGCTCGACGGCAATGCCGCCGTCGTCGCCGGGCCGGACGGCACCCGGTACGACCTGATCGACGCGCACGGCCTGAAGGCCGGCGATGCGGTCAAGTTCTCGGTCCGTCGCGACCGCATCGACCTGTCTGATACGCGGTCCGAGGCACGCAACGCCACGAGCGGCAAGGTGAGCAATGTCGAGTATCAGGGCACCTTCGTGAAGGTTTCCCTCGATACCGGCCGGCGCGAGGAATTCATCGTCTACATGGACGATGAAGAATATTTCGCCGCGCCTAAGGAAGTCGGCCAGGAGGTTCGAGCCACCTGGCAGCCTGGCCTCAACCATTTCCTGCGCGGCACCAACGATTCGGCGGGCATGCCGCATGAATAGCAGTTGCGCAAAAGCCCCGAGACGCGGCACGCGGCCTTCGTCTCCGACCTGTCCGACCTGACCTGGAGGCCCTTCCCATGACGACCGTCATCAAGAACGGAACGCTGATTACCGCCGATCGAAGCTGGAAGGCGGATATCCTCATCGAAGGCGAGCGCATCAGCGCGATCGGCTTGGACCTCAACGGCGACACGGTCGTCGATGCCGAGGGTGCCTATGTCATTCCCGGCGGCATCGATCCCCATACGCACCTGGAGATGCCCTTCATGGGCACGACGACCGCCGAGACGTTCGAAAGCGGCACGGCGGCCGCAGCCTCGGGCGGCACGACGATGATCGTGGACTTCGTGCTGCCGGGCGCCGACGGCTCGCTGGTCAACGCCGTCAAGGATTGGCATCGCAAGGCCGACGGCAACATCGCCATCGATGTCGGCTGGCATGTCGCCGTCACCGGCTGGAACGAAACGATCTGGCGCGAGATGGCCGAGGTCGTGAAGATGGGGGTGAACTCCTTCAAGCACTTCATGGCCTACAAGGGTGCGCTGATGGTCGAGGATGACGAGATGTACGCCTCGTTCCGCCGCTGCGCCGAGCTCGGCGCCCTGCCGCTGGTCCATGCCGAGAACGGCGACATCATCGCGGAGTTGCAGAAGAAATTCATGGAGGCCGGGCAGATCGGTCCGGAAGGCCACGCCCACTCGCGGCCGCCCGAGGTGGAGGGCGAGGCGACCAATCGCGCCATCATGATCGCGGACGCCGCCGGCGTGCCGCTCTATGTCGTGCATGTGAGCTGCGAAGAGGCGCATGAAGCCATCCGCAGGGCGCGCCAGAAGGGCATGCGCGTCTACGGCGAACCGCTGGTGCAGCACCTGACCCTGGACGAGAGCGAGTATTTCAACAAGGACTGGGACCATGCCGCGCGCCGCGTCATGAGCCCGCCGTTCCGCAACAAGCGCCATCAAGACGGGTTGTGGGCCGGCCTGCAGGCGGGCAGCCTCCAGGTCGTGGCCACCGACCACTGCGCCTTCACCACCGAACAGAAGCGCATGGGGTTGAAGGGTTTCCCGATGATCCCCAACGGCACCGGCGGTCTGGAGGACAGGCTGTCTGTGCTTTGGACCTTCGGCGTAGAGACCGGCCGACTGACCAAGGAGGAATTCGTCGCCGTCACGTCGACCAACATCGCCAGGATCCTCAACATCTATCCGCGCAAGGGCGCGCTTGTCGTCGGGGCTGACGCCGACATCACCGTATGGGATCCGAAGCTCAGCCGCACTATCCGCGCAGCCGAACAGAAGTCGATCATCGACTACAATGTCTTCGAAGGCGTCGAGGTGAGCGCGCAGGCCCGCTACACGCTCTCGCGCGGCAAGATCGTATGGTCGCAAGGGCAGAACGCGGCGCCGCGTCCCGGCCACGGGAAATACATTCCCAGGCCCGCCTTCGGCGCAGCGAACCGAGCGCTATCGACCTGGAAGGAGCTCAACTCGCCGCGCTTCGTCAAGCGCGATCCGACCAACATTCCAAGCGGCGTCTGAGGCCGGCACAGCAACCACAGGAGAAAGACCATGAGTAAGAAAAAGATCTATTGCGCCTTCGGCACCGATATCGATTCCGTTGCCGGCTGGATCGGATCCTACGGCGGCGGCGACAGCCCTTCCGACATCCAGCGCGGCATCTTCGCCACCGAGGTCGGCGTGCCGCGCCTGCTTCGCCTGTTCAAGAAATACGACCTGCGCACCTCCTTCTTCGTTCCCGGCCATTCGCTGGAAACCTTCCCGAAGGAAATGAAGATGATCGTCGACGCCGGCCATGAGATCGGCGCCCATGGCTACCTGCATGAGAACCCGGTGGCGATGACGCCGCAGCAGGAAGAGGACGTGCTGGTGAAGTCGATCGAGCTGATCGACAAGCTCACCGGCAAGTCGCCGCGCGGCTATGTGGCACCGTGGTGGGAAATGTCCTCGGTGACGGCGGCGTTGCTCAAGAAATACGGTTTCAGCTACGACCACAGCCAGGGCTACCGCGACTTCCAGCCCTTCTATGCGCGCGTCGGCGACGAGTGGAACGTCATCGACTACAC
>NZ_RZTO01000761.1:0-2952 GCF_003997225.1 Mesorhizobium sp. M2C.T.Ca.TU.002.02.1.1 | reverse complement strand
GTCCACATGGTCGCGACATGGGTTTTTGATTGCGGATTGGGACCGCCCCGGGAAGCTTGCGCGACTGTCGGCTTCGTTTAGGAAATTCCCGAACCTCGGACTGGAGCGGGCATGATTCGTCTCATCGGCTATTTCTTCGGCATCGGCACGACGCTGGCGCTGCTGGTGGCGGGCGGCCTTGCCATCTATATCAGCCATCTGACGAAGGACCTGCCCGACTACGAGGTTTTGGCCAAATACGAACCGCCGGTGACGACGCGCATTCACGCCTCCGACGGTTCGCTGATGGCCGAGTATGCGCGCGAACGGCGTCTCTATCTGCCGATCCAGGCCATCCCGGACCGCGTCAAGGCCGCCTTCATGTCGGCCGAGGACAAGAATTTCTACAACCATCCCGGCATCGACATCACCGGCCTCGGCCGCGCGATTGTCGTCAACTTGCAGAACTTCGGCTCGGGCCGGCGCCAGGTCGGCGCCTCGACGATCACCCAGCAGGTGGCGAAGAACTTCCTGCTCACCTCCGACCAGACCTATGAGCGCAAGATCAAGGAAATGATCCTGGCCTTCCGCATCGAGCAGGCTTATTCGAAGGACCGCATCCTCGAGCTCTATCTGAATGAAATCTTTTTCGGCTTTGGCGCCTACGGCGTTGCAGGCGCCGCGCTGACCTATTTCGACAAGTCGGTCAACGAGCTCACCGTTGCCGAGGCCGCCTATCTGGCCTCGCTGCCGAAAGGCCCGAACAACTACCATCCCTTCAAGCATGCAGACCGCGCGCTGGAGCGCCGCAACTGGGTCATCGACCAGATGGTCGCGAATGGTTATGTCACCCATGACGAAGGCGAAAAGGCGAAGGCCGAACCGCTCGGCGTGACGCCGCGCCGCAACGGCTCCTATCTGTTTGCCGGCGAGTACTTCACCGAGGAAGTCCGCCGCCAGATCATCGCGCGCTATGGCGAGAACGCGCTCTACGAGGGCGGCCTGTCGGTGCGCACCACGCTCGATCCGAAGATCCAGCTCATTGCGCGCAAGGCGATGCAGAACGGCCTGCTCAAATACGACATGCTGCGCGGTTATCGCGGACCGGTGAAGCATATAGACATCTCTGGCGACTGGGGCGTCCCGCTCGGCAATGTCAAGGGCCTTGAAGACGTGCCGGAATGGACGCTTGCCGTGGTGCTCGACAGTTCGGCGAGTGGTCTCACCATCGGCCTTCAGCCGGCGCGACAGGTTTCCGGCGACCTCGTCAAGGAACGTGTCCAGGGGACCGTCAGCAAGGAAGACATGGGCTTCGCCATGCGCCACTTCGTCAACGGCAAGTCCGTCAGGGCGAAGTCCCCGGCGGAGGTGCTGGAGCCCGGCGACGTGATCTTCGTGCAGAAGAACGAAGGCTCCGACAACACCTACATGCTGCGCCAGGTACCGGAGGTCGAGGGCGGCCTCGTCGCCATGGATCCGCATACCGGCCGCGTGCTCGCCATGGTCGGCGGCTTCTCCTATGCGCAATCCGAGTTCAACCGCGCGACCCAGGCGATGCGCCAGCCCGGCTCCTCGTTCAAGCCGATCGTCTATTCGGCGGCGCTCGACAATGGCTACACGCCGGCATCCGTCATCATGGACGGTCCGATCACCATCCAGAGCGGCAACACCACCTGGACGCCGAAGAACTATGACGGCACGGTCGCTGGCCCGGCCACCTTGCGCTCCGGCATCGAGAAGTCGCGCAACCTGATGACGGTGCGGCTTGCCAACGACATGGGCATGAAACTGGTCGTGGAATATGCCGAGCGCTTCGGCGTCTACGATCATCTGGCGCCCTACCTGCCGATGGCGCTGGGCTCCGGCGAGACGACCGTCATGCGCATGGTTTCGGCCTATTCGATCATGGCCAACGGCGGCAAATCGATCAAACCCTCGCTTATCGACCGCATCCAGGACCGCTACGGCAAGACGGTGTTCAAGCAGGATGAGCGCGGGTGCGAAGGCTGCAACGCCACCGAATGGAAGAACCAGCCCGAGCCGGAACTGGTCGACAATTCCGAGCAGGTGCTCGACCCGATGACCGCCTACCAGATCACCTCGATGATGGAAGGCGTGGTGCAGCGCGGCACCGGCGCCACCATCGGCGAGCTCGGCCGGCACATCGCCGGCAAGACCGGCACGACCAATGACGAGAAGGACGCCTGGTTCATCGGCTATACGCCCAACCTCGTCGTCGGCCTCTATATGGGCTACGACACGCCGCGCGGCCTCGGCCATGGCGCCACGGGCGGCGGTCTCGCGGCGCCGATCTTCAAGGACTTCATGCGCGTGGCGCTCGACGGCAAGCCGAACACCGACTTCCAGGTCCCCGACGGCATGAAGCTGATCGCCATCAACCGCAAGACCGGCATGCGCGCCGCCGAAGGCGACCCCAACACCATCGTCGAGGCGTTCAAGCCCGGCACCGGCCCCGCCGACAGCTATTGGGTGATCGGCATGGGCGCCGATGGCTCGAACGGCTCGGGCGGGGCGTTGTCGCCCCAGGCCAACCAGGCTATCCAGGACGGCGGCGGCGGCCTCTACTGACCTCCTGCATTCTATAGCGGGCCGGCGAGAAACCGCCGGCCCATTTCGCTTTACAGGCCGCGGCGGCGTGCCTATGTATCGCGCCTATTCCGAAAAGACCGAAAAGAACAGGACCGAACGAAAAGCCATGCGCGCGGAAACGCTCAACATTGTCGACGAGATCAGGCAGGCGATAACCCTGCTGAGGAGGCATCTTTGACTGGGATCAGGCTGTAAAGCGGCTTGAGTACCTGAATTCGCGCGCCGAGGATTCCAGCCTCTGGAATGATCCGATCGAAGCGCAGAAGCTGATGCGGGAGCGCCAGGAGCTCGAGGACGGCATCGCCGCCGTCAAGGGACTGACCCAGGCGCTGGAAGACAATATCGGGCTGATCGAGCTCGGCG
>NZ_RZTO01000760.1:0-2953 GCF_003997225.1 Mesorhizobium sp. M2C.T.Ca.TU.002.02.1.1 | reverse complement strand
CCCGAAGGCCTTCGCCAACCTGTTCGACATCGTGCGGCCGGGCGGCGCGGTGGTGCTGGTCGGCCTGCCGGTGGAGACGGTCGAGCTCAACGTTCCGGCGGCGATCTCCAAGGAAGTGCGCATCGAGACGGTATTCCGCTACGCCAACATCTTCGACCGCGCTTTGCAGCTCATCGCCTCCGGCAAGGTCGACCTCAAGCCGCTGATCACCGGCACTTATGATTTCTCCGAAAGCATCAAGGCGTTCGAGCGCGCCGCGCAAGGCAAGCCGCAGGACGTCAAGCTGCAGATCCTGCTGACCGGCGAGAAGGGATAAGGCATGTCCGCGATCGTTTGCTCCCATGTCGACAAGGCCTACGGCGCCACGACGGTCATCCGCGATCTCAACCTCGCGATCGAGGAGCATGAGTTCGTCGTGTTCCTCGGCCCGTCCGGCTGCGGCAAGTCCACGCTGCTGAGGATGCTGGCGGGGCTGGAGGATATCAGCGGCGGCGAGGTGTCGATCGGCGGCAAGGTGGTCAACGATCTGGAGCCCGGCGACCGCGGCATCGCCATGGTGTTCCAGAACTATGCGCTCTATCCGCATATGACGATCTTCGACAACGTCGCCTTCGGGCTGAAGCGGCAGAAGGTGCCGGCCGCCGAGATCAAGAAGCGCGTCGAGGCCGTCGCGAAAACGCTTGGTCTCGAACCCTATCTCGGCCGCAAGCCGACCGAGCTGTCCGGAGGCCAGCAGCAGCGCGTGGCGATCGCGCGCGCCATGATCAAAACACCGAAGGTCTTTCTCTTCGACGAGCCACTGTCCAACCTCGACGCCAAGCTGCGCAACCACATGCGCGTCGAGATCGCCAGGCTGCACCAGTCGCTGAAGACGACGACCGTCTATGTCACGCATGACCAGCTGGAAGCGATGACTTTGGCCGACCGCATCGTGCTTCTGAAGGACGGCGTGATCGAGCAGATCGGCTCGCCGGCGGAAATCTACCGGCGTCCCGGCAACCAGTTCGTAGCCGGCTTCATCGGCACGCCGAACATGAATTTCATCGAGGCTACGGTGGGCCGGAAGGGCGACGGCTGGACGCTGACCGGCGCCGGAACCGTGCTATCGCTGCAGGGCAGCGACTTCCATCTCGAGCAGGCCGATCGCGTGGTGCTCGGCATCCGGCCTCCGGACCTGAAGACAGCCGAAGCCGGCGCGGGAAACCTGTTGCAAGGCACCGCCGACCTCATCGAGTTCCACGGCAATGACGCGCTGGTGACGTTCGGCTCCGGCGGCAAGGAGATCAGCGCGCTGGTGCCGGCCCGCGAATGCCCGGAGTTGCGCGCGCCCGTGCGCTACAGCTTCGACGAGGACAGCATCCATCTGTTCGACGCGGAGACCGGCAAGTCGCTGCGCAGGCAGGCTAATTGATCGCGTCCAGCGCTTGCCGCTGGCGGTGCATCTCGAGGAAGACCCGGTAGTCGCGGTCGAAGCGGGCGCCGGCTTCCTTGTTTGGCGCGCGCGTCCTGCCGCCCTGCTGCATGGCGACGCAAGCCGCGTTGAGATCGGGGTAGAGCCCGGCGGCCGTCGCCGCCACCATGCCGGTGCCGAGCAGAACCGCCTCGTCGGCCAGCGGCTCGACCACGGTGCAGCCGGTGGCGTCGGCATAGAGCTCCATCAACAGCGGGTTCTTGGTGTGGCCGCCTGTGACATGCAGCGTGTCGATCAGATAGCCGTTCTCGTTCAGCGCCTCGAGCACATGGCGCACGCCGAGCGCGATGCCGACGGCGGTGCGCCAATAGAGCTTGCAGAGGCTGTCGAAGGAGGAATCGAGCGTCAGGCCGCTGATGACGCCGACGGCGTGCGGATCGGCGAGCGGCGAGCGGTTGCCGTGGAAATCCGGCAGCACATGCAGCCTGGCCGCCAGCGCATCGCCGTCCTCGGCGCGCAGCTCGGCGACGCGGCCAGCGATCTTCATATGCATGGCCGCGTCCGGCTCGCCGCCGGCGCCGTGCCAGCGGATGATGTGGTCGAGCAGCGCGCCGGTGGCCGACTGGCCGCCTTCCGACAGCCACAGCGTCGGCAAGGCCGCGCCGTAATACGGCCCCCACACCCCGGCGAAGGGCTGCGGGTCGAGCGACATCGCCATGACGCAGGACGATGTGCCGGCAATCAGCGCCAGGTGCCGGCTGATGTCCTTCTCATCGCCGGCAAAGCCTCCCAACACGCCGAGCGCGCCGGCATAGGCATCGATGACACCGGCGCCGACCCGGCATTTCTCGGTGAGGCCTAGCTCGGCCGCGGCCTTCGCAGTCAGCGGACCGATATCGGCGCCGACCGGGCTTGCCTTTTCCGGCAGATTGCCGTGCTCGAAGAGATCGCCAAGCCCGACCAGCTCGAAGAAATCGCGCCGCCAGCTTTTTTCCTCATGCGCGAGATAGGTCCATTTCGCCGTCAGCGTGCATTGCGAGCGGGCGAGCGAGCCCGATGCCTTCCAGGTCAGGAAATCGGCTAGGTCGAACAGATAGCCGGCTTCATTCCACGTCTGCGGCAGATGGCGCTTCAGCCACATCAGCTTCGGCGTTTCCATCTCCGGCGACATCACGCCGCCGATATAGTCGAGCACGGCGTGGCCACTGGTCGTGCATTCATCCGCCTCGGCGATGGCGCGATGGTCAAGCCACACAAGCGTGTCCCAGCGCTTCTCCCCGGTGACCGAGACGCTGATCTGGCCGCCCTGCCTGTCGCGCGCGACCAGCGAGCAGGTCGCGTCGAAGGAGATGCCGGCGATATCGCCGGCGGCGACGCCGGATTTCTCGAGAGCGGTCCGCACGGATTTGCAGACCGCCGACCAGATATCTTCCGAATCATGCTCGGCGTGATCGGGCTTGGGCTGGTGCATGGCGATCGGATGATCTGCGCGGCCGAGCAGGTTGCCTTCAGAGTCGAGAATGCCCGCGCGAGCGCTCCCGG
>NZ_RZTO01000075.1:0-13001 GCF_003997225.1 Mesorhizobium sp. M2C.T.Ca.TU.002.02.1.1 | reverse complement strand
CACTCGTGCAATCCCGCTGCAAGACCGAGGCGCCGGTCTACCGGCCGATGGGCGCCGGCCGCATGGTGCGCTGCCATTTCCCGCTGCAGACCGGCGGGCAAGAACGGGAAGCCGTCTCACGCGCTTCCGCAAACCAAAGGGGAAACTGAGATGACGAAATGGACCATGGACAGACGTGCATTCCTGAAAGCCGCCGGCGTGCTGGGCGCCGGCCTGGCGATGAAACCGGGCTTTGCCTGGTCGGCGGCAGGCGACACGCTGCGCATCCGCATGGAAGGTGACCTGCAGACGCTTGATCCCGCCTTCATGATCGGCGGCATCGAAGATGTCATGATGCGCGGCATCTATGTGTCGCTGAACCGCCTCGGCGACCTCAGGCAAGGTTCGCCATGGTCGCTCTGGGGCGCGGAGAAACTCGAGCTGAAGGATCCGAAAACCATCGCCTTCACCCTGATCGATGGGCTGAAATGGTCGAACGGTCTTGGCCCGGTCACCGCCGAAGACGTGAAATTCTCCTACGAGCGCATAGCCGATCCGAAGCTGTCGTCGCCCTGGGCCTATCAGTTCGAAAAGCTGGATCGTGTCGAGGTCGTCGACGCCAGGTCCGGCGTCATCCACCTCAAGGATCCGTACCAGCCGATCTTCGTCACCAGCCTGCCTTACTATGGCGGCCACATCATCAGCCGCGCCGGCACAGAGAAGGCCGGCGGCAAATTCACCACTGAGCCGCCTGCGACCTGCGGCCCCTATCTCTTCTCGGACTGGCAGCAAAAGCAGAAGGTTACGCTGACCGCCAACCCGGACTGGCCTGGGCCGAAGCCGGATTTCGGCAAGGTCGAGATCTATGTCGTCGCCGACGATCAGGCGGCGCAACTGGCCTACGAGGCCGATGCCTTCGACTACACCAAGATCGCCATTTCGGCGACCAAGGCCGTCAAGGCGAAGCCGCCCGCCAACACCAACCTGATCGAGGCGCAGTCGACCCGCTATGTCTGGCTGACGATCAACATGCTGAGCCCGCGCCTCAAGGATCTGAAGGTCCGCCAGGCGGTGCAGTACGGCGTCGATGTCGGGCAGATCCTGACCGGCGTCTATGACGACCTCACCAAGCGCTCCACCGGCGTCGTCCAGCCCGGCACGAAATTCGCGCGCCCGAGCAATCTGATCGCGGCGCCCGATTATGAGAAGTCCGCCGCGCTGCTTGCCGAGGCAGGCGTCAGCGATTTGTCGTTGACGTTGACGGTGATGAACGACTCCATCCGCACCGCGACCGCGCAGATCATCCAGGCTAGCCTCGAGCAGGCCGGCATCAAGGTCGAGATCCAGCCCTACGACGAAGCCGCCTTCTGGGGCGTCGGCGACAAGACCCAAGGCGACGGCTACAAGAACATTGATCTGGCGCTGATGGATTTCGCCGGCGGCGTCGATCCGTCCGAGAACCTGGTCTGGTTCCGCCCCGACCAGATCGGCGCCTACAACTGGTCCGGCTTCGACAGTCCCGAATTCGAGACCAGCTATCAGCAACTGGTTGCCGAAAGCGACGAGGCCAAGCGCGTCGCCTTGTCCAACCGCATGGAGGATCTGATGGAGCAGTCGGGCGGGTTCGTCTTCATCTGTCACCAGCCGCTGGTCGCCATTCATAAGACCGCGTTCGAACCCGTCATCTACCCGGACGGTCACCCCAATCCTGTGCTGTTCAAGAAGACGGCGTGATCGCTTGATGGACAGGACGGGCGCAATCGATTAGCTGGGTTGCATGACGCAAGCCCAACCGGAAGCTGCAAAAAGGAAGCGCGGCGCGAAGAAGGCGCCGCGCTTCAGCCGCGAGCAGGCCGATGTGCGCCGCTCCATGCTGATCGAGGCGGCGACGCGGTGCCTGTCCGTCGGTGGCATCGGCGCCTTCACCATAGATCGCATCTGCAAGGAGGCCGGCGTCTCGCGCGGCCTCATCAACCATCACTTCGAAAGCCTCGATGGGCTGCTGGTTGAGGTCTACAAGTCCTCGCTTTACGCAAGCGTCAACAATCAGATCGACGAAGCCAAGCGCCGCCGCGCCGAGGCGTCCGGCTGGCCTCCCGAGGCCGCGCTGGCCGCCCTGGTGCGGTCCAATTTCGCCCCGGAATATTTCAGCCGCGAGAACCTGCTGATCTGGCTGTCCTTGTGGGGTGAGATCGCCGTCAACCCGCGGCTCAAGGCGGCGCATCGCGAACTCTACGACGCCTACCGCGCGGAACTTGCCGAGGACATCGCGGCGGTTGCCGTCGAGCGCGGAAGGCAGGTCGACGCTCCCGCGCTGGCGCGCAATTTCATCGCGCTGGTCGACGGGCTCTGGCTCGAATGGTGTCTCGACGAAAGCGTGGTGACGCCGCAGGCGGCCGAGGCCGCCGGCTTCGAGATGCTCGAGGCGCAGGTCGGGCCTTTGCGGAACGCCTGACTCAGTTCAACGGCGAGCCGCCCTCGCGCTTGCGGCGCTCCATATAGTCGCGCAGCGCCTCGTCGATGCCGGGATCGATCGGTGGCTGCTCATATTCGGCGACCATGCGTTTCCAGATCGCGTTGGCCCGTTCACGCGCGGTGATCTGGCCGCGTTCCACCCAGGTATCGTAGTTGTCCCAGTTGGACACCAGCGGCGAATAGAAGGCGCGCTCGTAGCGCTGCATGGTATGCGCGGCGCCGAAGAAATGCCCGGCCGGGCCGACCTCGCGCACCGCGTCCAGCGCCAGCGTGTCGATGTCGACCACCGGCGGATCGAAATAGGCCGACATCATCTGCAGCATCTCGGCATCGATCACCAGCTTCTCGAACGATGCGGTCAGCCCGCCGCCGAGCCAGCCGGCCGCGTGCAGCACCAGATTGGCGCCGCCCATCAGGCAGCCCCACAAGGACATCGCGCTCTCATAGGCGGCCTGCGCGTCGACCGCATTGGCGGCGGTGACGTTGCTGGAGCGGAACGGCACGCCGATCAGCCGGCAAAGCTGTCCCGTGATCTGCGCGGCCTGGGTGTATTCCGGCGTGCCGAAGGCCGGCGCTCCGGTCTTCATGTCGACATTGGAGGTGAAGCCGCCATACATCACCGGCACCCCGGGTCGAACGATCTGCGTCAGCACGATGCCGGCCAGCGCCTCGGCATGCTGCTGCGACAGCGCGCCGGCAAGCGTCACCGGGCTCATCGCTCCGGCCAGCGTGAACGGCGTGATGACGTTGACCTGGCCGTGCTCGGCCAGCGCGATCAGCCCCTCGGCCATCGGCTCGTCGAGCTGCAGCGGTGAATTGGTGTTGATGATGCCGGTGAACACCGGCATCTCCCGCGCCAGGTTCTCGCGCGTCGTGCCGAGCGAGATCGCCACCATTTCCAGCGCGTCGATGGCGCGGCCGTGACCAAGCGCCTGCGGCTGCCAGTTCTTGTCGAGCAAGGTGATCTCGGCATAGTAGAGGTCGAGATGGCGGGTGTTCTGATGCAGGTCGAGCGGCTCGAACGGCCCGCCGCCTTCCTGGTGCAGCACGTTGAACGACTGGATGAGCTTCAGGTAGTCGCACATCTCGGCATAGGTGCCGGGGCGGCGGCCGCGGTCATTGTCCATGACATAGGCCGGCCCGCCGACCGACGACAGGATGCAATGCCGCCCGCCGACCTTGACGTTCTTCTGAGGGTTACGGGCGCGCAGCTCGAATGACGACGGCGCCATGGCGACGCGCTCCATGACCATGGCGCGGTCGAAGCGCACGCGCATCTCGCCTTCGTCGACGGCGCAGCCTCCGGCACGATAGAGCTGGCGCGCCCGTGGCTGCAGCACGCGCATGCCGATCTCCTCCAGGATGGTGAGGCCCATTTCGTGGATCGCCTGCACCTGGTCGGCCGACAGGACCTCGATCGGCGCGTAGGGCCGCGTCAGCTGCTTCCAGGGTCGCTGCGCGATGCCGCCGACCTCGCGCTGCGGACGACCGGGCCTGCGACGTGCGGCGATACGCTCCATGGCTCCCTGGATCTCCTTGTTTGACGCAATTCCGAACGGAACCCGTTCACACCTTTCCTGGAATTGCTCTATTCGGCTGCCGTCCGCATCTCGAAATCCGCCGCCGCATCGACGACCGGCGTGTCGCGGCGGTAAGGCCGCCAGCGAAGCTTTTCGCCGATTTCGCGCGCCAGCTTGTGGCCGCTATGCACCGCATGGGCAATGGCGCCGGGCGCCAGCGTGTCGCCGATGCGATCGACGCCCCGGATGCCCGCCGCCGCTAGCATGTCCGCCTTTTCTGTCAGCGCTTCGAACAACTCGTTTCGCGGCAACCGCAATCCGACGACCAGCACCGAGCGGCAGGCCATGCGGGTCTCCTCGCCAGTGAACAGATGCGCCAGCGTCGCCGTCTCGCCGTCGAAGGATTTCAGCAGATGCAGCGTTCTCACCGGCACGTTGCGGCGCGCCAGCGTCCGATGCACCAGCGGCAGCTCGTTGGTCATGATCGTCCATGCCGACGCATGGCCGGCCGGTGTCGCATAGCTGACCGGGATGCCTTGGGCGGCCAGATGCTCGGTGAGGACGCCGCCCATGTAGTAGTTGTCGAAATCGAAGACCAGCGCCGGCCCTTGAGGGAGCTTGCCTGCGGCGATGTCGTCGGGTGTGAGCACATCCGCATGGTCGAGCCGGCCGACCGGGATCTCCAGCGAGGAATAGAGCATATTCGTCCAGCGCGCGCCGGTCGCCAGCACCACGCGTTCCGGCGCCAGGTCGACGATCTCGTCGGCGCCGAGCGCGCTCTCGGGATAGAGCGAGACATTGCTCATCTCGCCGATGCGGCCGAGGCGGTACTCGACGACACGATTCCAGGCCGACAACCCTGGCAGTGTCTTCTCGAAGGTCAGCCGCCCGCCGAAGCCGCGGCTGGCGTCGGCAAGCATCACCTCGTGGCCGCGGCGGCCGAGCGTCATGGCGCATTCGAGCCCGGCCGGTCCGCCGCCGACAATGAGGATGCGTTCGGGCCTGTCGGCGCGCCCGGCGCGCTCGGGATGCCAGCCGCGCCGCCATTCCTCGCCGGCGGTCGGGTTCTGGGTGCAACGCACCGGCACGCCGTCATGCCAGCTCGAAATGCAGATGTTGCAGCCGATGCATTCGCGGATCTCGGCCTCGCGGCCCTCGCGGATTTTGGCCGGCAGGAAGGGGTCGGCGATCGACGGCCGCGCGCCGCCGACGAGGTCGAGCACGCCGCGCCGGATCTGCGACACCATCGTGTCCGGCGAGGTGAAGCGCCCGACGCCGACGACCGGCTTCTTCGTCAGCGACTTGACGAAATCGATCACCGGCTCGTGGCTGCCTTCGCCGGTGAAGCGCGACGCCGAGCAATCCGTGGGGCTTGAGTCCATCTTGACGTCGAAGAGGTCGGGCAGGTCGGCCAGCAGTTCGATCAACTCATGGGCTTCCGAGGGCTGGTTGCGCCCGGGTCGGCCGCGCAGTTCCTCGAGGCTGACACGGAGCGCGACTCCGCAATCCTTGCCCACCGCATCCTTCGTCACCTCGATCATCTCGCGCACGAAGCGGACACGGTTCCCGATCGAGCCGCCATATTCGTCGGCGCGATGATTGTATTCCGGCAGCAGGAACTCGTAGCCGAGATAGCCCATCCCGGCATAGACATAGACGATATCGAAGCCGGCCGTGCGCGCCTTGCGCGCCGCTTCGGCCTGGCATCTCAGCACCTCGCGGATATCGGCCTTGTCCATCGTCTTCGGTTTCAGATTGCCCATGAAACCGACATGCGTGGCCATCCACGGAATACCGGATGGCGACAGCGGCGGCAGGCGGCTTGTCCGGTTCATCACCGAAGCGCCGCCATGCCACAGCTCGACGCCGGCAAGAGATCCATGGCGGTGCACGGCTTCCGTCATCAGCGCGTGAGCGCGGATGTCGTTCTCGTCCCACAGCGTCGCGAAAGGCAGCGGCGCATCGTCCGAAGTCGGATCGATCGAGCAAGCCCCCGTGCAGATCACGCCCCATCCGCCTTCGGCCTTGGCTTCGCGGAACGCCGCGCGAACGCGCGGCAGCGCGTTGGTCATCCCGCTGGCATGCGGCACCTGATAGAAGCGGTTCGGCGCGGTGACGGGCCCTATTCCTACCGGCTCGAACAGGATTTCGTAACGGGGGTTGCACGGCATCGCGGCGTCTCGAATGCACTGTTGAACGATCGTTCAATAACGTAGTCGAGATCGTTCTGGAACGCAATGGTCAAAGCGAGCCCGTTGCCGCGAGCTCGCGCAGCGGGCTTTCGATAACGAAAATCGGCCGGCTTTGTTGGACCCGGCTAACCCGCCGGGCGGAACGGCTTTGCCAACGAGGCGGGGAAGTGCAGGGCAAGCATCTGGCGGTTGCGCGAGATCAGCACCAACACCACGATCGTCGCCAGATAGGGCAGCGCCGACAGCAGCTCCGAGGGAACCTGAAGGCCCAGCGCCTGTCCCTGCAATTGCAGGATCGTCATGCCGCCGAACAGCCAGGCGCCGAGCAGGACGCGCAACGGCCGCCAGGTGGCGAACACCACCAGCGCCAGCGCGATCCAACCTTTGCCCGCGGTCATGTTCTCGACCCAGAGCGGCGTGTAGGCGACCGACAGATAGGCGCCGGCAAGGCCGGCCATAAGGCCGCCGAAGAGCACCGCCATGTAGCGGATCCGGATCACAGGATAGCCGATGGCATGCGAGGTCTGCGGCGATTCCCCGATCGTGCGCAGGATGAGGCCCGCCTTGGTGCGATAAAGGAACCAGCTGATCGCTACGAACATCAAGAGCGCCAGATAGACCAGCGGATCGAAGCGGAAGATGAGCGGGCCGAGCACCGGCAGGTCGGAGAGGACCGGAATGCGGACGCCGTGCAGCGCTTCGATCGGCTCGCTGCCGAAGCCGCGCCCGAGGAAGGCGGAAACGCCTGAACCGAAGATCGCCAGCGCCAGGCCGGCGGCATACTGGTTGGTGAGGAAGGTGAGAGCCAGCACGCCGAACAGTAAGGAGGCGGCGGCGCCGGCCAACGCTCCGGCGAGGATCGCGACCGGCATCGAATAGCCGGCGGTGACCGCCCAGAAGGCAAGGGCGGCACCCATCAGCATCATGCCTTCGATGCCGAGATTGAGCACGCCGGATTTCTCGACCACCAGCTCGCCGAGCGCCGCGAAGATCAGCGGCGTGGCGGCGATGATGGTGCCGGTGAAGATGGCGATGAACAGTTCCATCGATTGTCTCCCGCTACGGTGCCGCCTCGAGCGCATGCGCGTCCTTGACCGGCCGCACCAGGCGAATGCGATAGAAGATGAAGAAGTCGGCGGCGAGCAGGAAGAACAGCAGGATGCCCTGGAAGATGCGCGTCAGCGCCGAGGGCAGCGCGAGTGTCATCTGCACGCCCTCGCCGCCGAGGAAAAGCAGCGACATCAGCAGCCCGCCAAGCACGATGCCGAAGGCGTTCAGCCGTCCGATGAAGGCAACGATGATGGCGGCAAATCCGTAGCCGGGAGAAATCTGCGGCGAGAGCTGGCCGAGCGGTCCGGCCGCTTCCGCCATGCCGGCGATCCCCGCAGCGGCCCCGCCGGCCAGCAGCCCGATCCAGACGGCGGCCGACTCGCGAAAACCGGCATAGCGGGCGGCGAGCGGTGCGGCGCCGCTCACCGACATCTTGTAGCCGAGGAAGCTGCGGTCCGTGAACAGCCACATCAAAAGCACGGCGACCACGGTGATGAAGATCGAGGAATTCAGCCGGTAGGCGGGGTCGAAGGATTGGAACATCGCCGCCGCCGGCAGCAACGCCGTCTGCGGATAGTTGAAGCCGGCCGGATCGCGCCACGGTCCATGCACGAGATAGGACAGGAACAGCGTCGCGATATAGGTCATCATCAGCGTGACCAGGATCTCGTTGGTGTTCATGCGCGAGCGCAGGAAGGCGGGGATCGCCGCCCAGGCCATGCCGGCGGCCATCCCGGCCAGGAACATCAGCGGCAGGAGCAACGCGCTCTCCGGGTTCGGCCAGAACAGGCCGACGCCGCTGGCGGCAATCGCGCCCATGGTGAACTGGCCCTCGGCGCCGATGTTCCAGACATTGGCGCGGAAGCCGATCGCCAGCCCGCAGGCGATGAGGATCAGCGGCGAGGCTTTCAGCAACCATTCCGACAGGCCGTTCATCGAGCTCAGCGGCTCGATGAAGAAGGCGTAGAGCGTTGCCAGCGGATCATGGCCGAGCGAAGCGAAGAAGAGCGAGCCCACGATCAGCGTCAGCATGCAAGCCAGCACCGGCGCCGCGATACGCATCACGGCCGAAGGCTCCGGCCGTTGTTCAATCCTGAAGTGCAACGCTGCTGCCCCCCGTCTGGTCCTTACCCATCGTCCGGCCGGTCATCAAGAGTCCGATCTCCTCGCGGTCCGTGCTTGTGCGGACCAGCGGCGGCGACACGCGACCCTTGCAGATCACCAGCAGCCGGTCGCAGATCTCGAACAGCTCGTCGAGCTCTTCCGAGACGACGAACACCGCCGTGCCGGCGCGGCTGAGATCGACGATGGTCTGGCGGATGAACGCGCTCGCCCCGACATCGACGCCCCAGGTCGGCTGCGAGACGAGAAGCAGCTTCGGCGCCAGCGCGATCTCGCGCCCGACGATGAATTTCTGCAGATTGCCACCCGACAGGCTCTGCGCCGTGGCATCCGGGCCGTTGGCCTTGACCTTGAACCGGTCGATGATGCCGGTGGCGAAGGCGGAGGCCTTGCGACGGTCGACGAGGCCCTTGCGGACCGTGCCGAAGCGATGGGCCGTCAGCACCGCGTTTTCCCACAGCGTGTGCGACGGCACCGCGCCTCGCCCGAGCCGCTCCTCCGGAACGAAGGCGAGGCCGAGCTTGCGACGCTCGTCGGGCCGCAAGGCGGCTGCCGCCGTTCCATTGATTTTGATCGCGTCGCCTTGTGCGTGCCGGCGCTCGCCGCTGAGCAGCGCGATGAGCTCGGCCTGGCCGTTGCCGGAGACGCCTGCAAGGCCGACGATCTCGCCGCCATGGACGTTGAACGAGACATCCTCCAGGTCGACGCCGAAATGGTCGCGCGCCTTGGCGGACAGGTTCCTGACTTCGAGCACAGGCTTCTCGCTCGGCGCTGCCGGGCTGACATGCATTTCCGGCAGCTTGGAGCCCACCATCATGCGGGCGAGCTCGAGCGAGGTGGTTTCCTTCGGCCGCGCCGTGCCGGTGACCTTGCCGTTGCGCAGCACGGTGGCGGTGTCGCAGAGCTCCTGCACCTCGTCGAGCTTGTGGCTGATATAGACGATCGAGCAGCCTTCGGCGGCCAGTTGGCGAAGGGTGTCGAACAGCTTGACCACGGCCTGCGGCGTCAGCACCGAGGTCGGCTCGTCGAGGATCAGGAGCTTTGGCGCCTGCAAGAGGCAGCGCACGATCTCGACGCGCTGGCGCTCGCCGACCGAAAGGTCATGCACCTGGCGGTGCGGGTCGATCGGCATGCCATAGCGCAGCGAAAGTTCGCGGATCTTTTCGGCCAGCGAAGGCAAATTGAAGGCGCTGCTTGCCGAAAGCGCGATGTTCTCGACCACCGAAACAGATTCGAACAGCGCGAAATGCTGGTAGACCATCTCGATGCCGAGCGCGCGCGACATTGCCGGATTGTGCGCGGCGATCAGATTGCCGTCACAATAGATTTCGCCGGAATCGGCCTGCGCCGCGCCGTAGATGATCTTCATCAGGGTCGACTTGCCGGCGCCGTTCTCGCCAAGGACGGCATGGATCTCGCCGGTCTGGATCGTCAGCGAGACGTCGTCATTGGCGATGACGCCTGGATAGCGCTTGGAGATGTTGCGCAATTCTAGTCGCGGATGCATGGCGGGTCCTGCCGGGCGTGACGCGGGGTTGGACGGGAACCGGCGGGGAAACACCGAAGATGGCCTCGGCGTTTCCCCGCTTCTTCGCGGTTGATCAGCTCAGCTTGCCGATCATTCCCTTGACGAACCAGTTCATGCCGCGAATGCCGTCGTCGGGAAGCACCGATCCGGCCGCGACCTTGACATTGCCGTCCTGGTCCTTCAGCTCGCCGGCATAGGGATGCACCTTGCCGCTGCCGATATCGGCCTCGAGCTGCTTCAGCTTGGCCTTGGCGTCGGCCGGGATGCCGTCATTGTAGGGCGCCATCTTGACCACGCCCGCGGCCAGCCCGTCCCAGCGCACTTCCGGCTTCCAGGTTCCGGCCGCGACGGCCTTGGCGGCACCGACATAGTCGCTGGTCCAGTCGAGCACGAAGGAGGTCAGCTGCTTGCCGGAGGCGAATTTCGACATGTCGCTGGCGTAGCCGATCGACCAGGCGCCGCCTTCGCCGGCGACCTGCACGCCGGTCGCCGTATCCGTCATCGAGCAGATCACGTCGCAGCCTTGCGAAAGCAGCGTCTTGGCGGCTTCCTTCTCCTTGCCCGGATCGAACCAGGAATTGAGGAAGATGGCGTTGCAGGTGGCGTTCGGATTGACGCTCTGCGCGCCGAGCAGCAGCGCGTTGGCAGGGCCGACGATGTCGGGGATCGGGAAGCCGCCGATGAAGCCGATCTTGCCCGACTTCGACATATGGCCGCCGGCCGCGCCGGCGACGAAAGTGCCTTCATAGTACTTCGCTTCGAAGGTGCCGAGATTGGCGAGATGGACGATGCCCGAGCAATGCTCGAACGCGATCTTGGGGAAGCGCGGCGCCACCTTCTGCATGGGCGTGCCGTGCGAGAAGCTGGTGCCGAAGATCAACTGATTGCCGGCGCTGGCGAGCTCGCGGAAAACGCGCTCGGCATCCTGCGGCATGAAGATGTTGTCGATGACGGTGAGCTTTGCCTTGTCGCCGAACGCGGATTTGATCGCCTCGACGCCGAGGCTGTGCTGCTTGGTCCAGCCGATCTCGGCGATCGGCGAGACATAGACGACGCCGACCTTGAGCATGTCGTCGGCCCTGGCGATGGTGCTCAGTCCTCCGGTGCCCAGTGCCGCGCCGAGCGCGCCGCTATATTTCAGGAATCCACGTCTTGTCAGGTCGTTCATGCTGGTAGCCCTCTGTTGGTTTTTTTGGCCGATGTCCGGCTTTTCGGTGCCGGATCTTGCTTGGGGAGATGGACATGCACATGCGCCGTGCCATCGCCATTCCCGGATGATTTTGCCGGTTTTCGTGGCGCGATCGGCGCCGCGCCGTCGGCCTTGCCGTCGAGATAGGGCGCCAGCGCCTCGGCCGGCGTCATTTCCGCGTAGACTTCGCGATCCATGATGTAGCCGCGCACCACCGCGCGGTGATGCGTGTCGATGAGGTCCATGGCCTGTTTCAGCCGGCCCTTTTCGAGAAGGTCGACGACGCGCGAATGGTCGTCGAGCAGATTGCAATAGTCGAAATCGGCGGTAATCAGCGAGCGCAGCAGCGTGGTGCGGCGCACGAGCTGCGCATGGATTTCCTGCATCACCTTGTTGCGGCTCAAGCGCACGAAGACGGTATGGAACTCCTGGCCGAGCACGTCGGCCAGCGCGTCGTTGCCTGAGGCGACGGCCTGGCGCTGGCGTTCGACATGCTGGCGCAGCTCCGCCCATCCGGCGGGGCCGAGGCGATCGCTGAGCTGCGCGGCGACGCCCTGTTCGACGAGCGTCAGCGCGTCGTAGATCTCCATCGCCTCCTGCATGCTCGGCTTGGCGACGAAGGCACCGCGATTGCGCTCGATCTGCGCCAGCCCGTCATCGGCGAGCCGTATCAGCGCCTGGCGCACGACGATGCGGCTGACGTCGAAAATCTCGGAAAGCTCGCGCTCGCCGAGCTTGCAGCCGGGCACCAGCCGATGGTCGATGATCGCGCGCGTCAGGATATCCGCTATCGTCTGGGAACGGCTGCTCAAGGCGGGGTTCTCCGCGGATTTGAGGGCATGATCAGCAGGCTTTCCGTAGCGAAGACATGCGCCGTCAGGACACGGCATATCCCAGATTCAGAACTTCATACACGGGAAGTCAATCATTGAAACCTGTCAACACAAAAATGAGTTTTGGCTGACAAAAAATCGTTGATTGATATCCAATCTTGTGTTTTCGTTTTGTCGAAACGCCGGGCTAGGTTCATGGTGAAGGGCTAGCCGAGTTGAGAGGGGTGCCGATGGCTACCCACTGCGTCGACCGCGAGCTTCTGAACGACTGGCACATCGTCGCCGACCGGGAATCGCTCTCCCGGGATAAGCCGTTTCCAACACGCCTGCTCGGCGTCGACCTGATCGTCCGCGAGCGTGCGGGGAGATTCGAGGTCATTCGCGACGATACAGGCGTAGCGCTGAAATCGGCCGAGCGCTACGGCTTCATCTGGACCTGCCTCGGAACGCCGCGGCGCGATATCGTCTTCATTCCCGAGGCAAACGAAGCGGACCGTCATCTCGTCAGCGGCGGGTCCATCGCGGTCAAGGTTTCCGGCTTGCGAGCCGTCGAGAATTTCCTCGACATGGGGCACTTCCCTTTCGTCCACACCGGCTGGCTGGGCGAGGAGCCGCACACCGAGGTGGCGCCCTACAATGTCGAGATCACCGCCGAGGACGAGGTGCTGGCGACGGAGTGCAAATTCTACCAGCCGGTCGCCTCGCCCACCGCCAGGGAGGGCTTCGTCGTCGATTACATCTACAAGGTGATCCGGCCCTACACGGTGGCGCTCTACAAGAGCAATCCGATCCAGAAGCACCGGCTCGACGTCATCACGCTCTTCGTGCAGCCCGTCGATGAAGAGAACTGCATCGCGCATCCCTATCTCTGCTACCTCAAGGATGGCATGGAGGCGGCGACGGTGCGCAGCTTCATGCAATTGATCTTCGCGCAGGACAAGCCGATCCTGGAGAACCAGGTCCCGAAGCGACTGCCGCTCGATCCGCGTGCCGAAACGCCGATTCGCGCCGATGCCGTCTCGGTCTCCTACCGGCGCTGGCTGCGCGACCGCGCCGTCACCTACGGCGCCATACCGGCGCGGGTTTGATCACGATGTCCGCGGCATGCAGAGG
>NZ_RZTO01000759.1:0-2954 GCF_003997225.1 Mesorhizobium sp. M2C.T.Ca.TU.002.02.1.1 | reverse complement strand
CTACTGCCCTACTGCCTTACTCCCCTTCATTTTCGGGGTTACATCCCGCAAAACTCTTCCCTATAAGGCCCTCCTAGCCTGATACCTGAATCGCAAGCACAACCGGCCGGGTCCTCCCCCCGTCCCGGTTTTTCGTGCAAGCCGCTCGCCGAACGGATTTTTCGAATATGCCAAGACGCACCGACATCAAGTCGATCCTGATCATCGGGGCCGGCCCCATCGTCATTGGCCAGGCTTGCGAGTTCGACTATTCGGGCACCCAGGCCTGCAAGGCGCTGAAGGAAGAGGGCTTCCGCGTCATCCTGGTCAACTCCAACCCGGCCACCATCATGACCGATCCGGAGCTGGCCGACGCCACTTATATCGAGCCGATCACGCCGGAAGTGGTGGCCAAGATCATCGCCAAGGAGCGGCCGGACGCGCTGCTGCCGACCATGGGCGGCCAGACGGCGCTCAACACGGCGCTCTCGCTGCGCCGTATGGGCGTGCTCGACCGCTACAATGTCGAGATGATCGGCGCCGACGCTCATGCCATCGACAAGGCTGAGGACCGCGCGCTGTTCCGGCAGGCGATGAGCAAGATCGGGCTGGAGACGCCGCGCTCGATGCTGGCCAACGCCACCGACGTCAAGAACGCCGACCGCAAGACGCATGAGGCCGAGCGCGCCGCACTGAAGGCGGAGAATCCGGAAAACCTCGACGCCGCGCTCGATGCGCTGGAAACCCGCTGGAACCTCGGCGAAGGTGACCGCAAGCAGCGCTATATCAGCCACGCCATGGCGATCGCCGCCCAGGCGCTCGACCATGTCGGCCTGCCGGCCATCATCCGCCCCTCCTTCACCATGGGCGGCACCGGCGGCGGCATCGCCTACAACCGCGCCGAATTCTACGACATCGTCCAGTCCGGCCTCGACGCCTCGCCCACCACCGAGGTGCTGATCGAGGAAAGCGTGCTCGGCTGGAAGGAGTACGAGATGGAGGTCGTCCGCGACAAGGCGGACAATTGCATCATCATCTGCTCGATCGAGAACCTCGATCCGATGGGCGTGCACACAGGCGATTCAATCACCGTCGCGCCGGCGCTGACGCTGACCGACAAGGAATACCAGATGATGCGCAACGCCTCGATCGCGGTGCTGCGCGAGATCGGCGTCGAGACCGGCGGCTCCAACGTGCAGTTCGCCGTCAACCCGGCCGACGGCCGCCTGGTCGTCATCGAGATGAACCCGCGCGTTTCCCGCTCCTCGGCGCTCGCTTCGAAGGCCACCGGCTTCCCGATCGCCAAGGTCGCGGCCAAGCTCGCCGTCGGCTACACGCTGGACGAGCTGGAGAACGACATCACCGGCGGCGCGACGCCCGCCTCCTTCGAGCCGACCATCGACTACGTCGTCACCAAGATCCCGCGCTTTGCCTTCGAGAAGTTCCCCGGCGCCGAGCCGGTGCTGACCACCGCCATGAAGTCGGTGGGCGAGGTGATGGCCATCGGCCGCACCTTCCAGGAATCGCTGCAGAAAGCTTTGCGTGGGCTGGAAACCGGCCTGACCGGCCTCGACGAGATCGAGATCCCGGGCTTCGGCCACGGGCCGACCGCCGCCGATCACGTCGACGACCGCAACGCGATCCGTGCAGCACTTGGCACGCCGACGCCCGACCGGCTGCGCATGGTGGCGCAGGCGATCCGCATGGGCACGTCGCTCGAAGACGTGCACGCCATGTGCAAGATCGACCCGTGGTTCCTCGAGCAGATCGCCGGCATCATCGCCATGGAGGAGCGCATCCGCGAGCATGGCCTGCCGCAGGACGCCGTCAACCTGCGCATGCTGAAGGCGATGGGCTTTTCCGACGCCCGCCTCGCCTCGCTGACCAAGACCGACGCCGAAGTCGTCCAGAAGGCCCGCGAAAAGCTCGACGTTCATCCGGTCTACAAGCGCATCGACACCTGCGCCGCCGAGTTCGCCTCGCCGACCGCCTACATGTACTCGACCTATGAAGTGCCCTTCGCCGGGGCGCTCGACAACGAGGCGCGCGTGTCGTCGCGCAAGAAGGTCGTCATCCTCGGCGGCGGCCCGAACCGCATCGGCCAGGGCATCGAGTTCGACTATTGCTGCTGCCATGCCGCCTTCGCGCTGCGCGACGCCGGCTATGAGGCGATCATGGTCAACTGCAACCCGGAGACGGTCTCGACCGACTACGATACGTCGGACCGGCTCTATTTCGATCCGCTGACGGCGGAGGACGTGCTGGAGATCCTGCGCGCCGAGCAGGCCTCGGGCGAGCTGGTCGGCGTCATCGTCCAGTTCGGCGGCCAGACGCCGCTGAAGCTGGCCGACGCGCTGGAGAAGGCCGGCATCCCGATCCTCGGCACCTCGCCCGACATGATCGACCTGGCCGAGGACCGCGACCGCTTCCAGAAGCTGCTGCACAAGCTCAACCTCACCCAGCCGAAGAACGGCATTGCCTATTCGGTCGAGCAGGCGCGCCTCGTCGCCGGCGAGCTCGGCTTCCCGCTGGTGGTGCGTCCGTCCTATGTGCTCGGCGGCCGCGCCATGCAGATCATCCATGACGAAAGCATGCTGCAGACCTACCTGCTCGACACCGTGCCCGGCCTGGTGCCGGAGGACATCAAGCAGAAATACCCCAACGACAAGACCGGCCAGATCAACACGCTGCTGGGCAAGAACCCGCTGCTGTTCGACACCTATCTGTCGGGCGCCATCGAGGTCGATGTCGATTGCCTGTGCGACGGCAAGGAGACCTTCGTCTCCGGCATCCTGGAGCATATCGAGGAGGCCGGCATCCATTCGGGCGACTCGGCCTGCTCGCTGCCCACGCATTCGCTGCATCCGGACCTCGTCGACGAGCTTGAGCGGCAGACCGCGGCGCTGGCCCGCGCGCTCAACGTCGGCGGCCTGATGAACGTGCAATACGCGATCCAGGACGGCACGGTCTATGTG
>NZ_RZTO01000758.1:0-2962 GCF_003997225.1 Mesorhizobium sp. M2C.T.Ca.TU.002.02.1.1 | reverse complement strand
GCGATGAAGGCAGCCTTGCGGGGCGCGGACGGGCTGGAGCTCGATTTCCACACCGTCGGCTACCGCCCTACGCCGGCCGACGGTTTCCCGATCGTCAGCCGCGCCGAAGGCGTCGGCGGCCTCTATGTCGCCGTCATGCATTCGGGCATCACGCTGGCTCCGGCGGTTGGCCTGTTTGCCACGCGTGAAATTCTTGACGGCGAACGCGATGCGCTGCTGGCGCCTTATGGGCTGGAACGCTTCGCGCCGTGAGCACGTAAGCCGGCCGCCGAAACTCAGCCTGCCAGCGCCAGTGCAGCGGCTGCCGGCACGAACGGCCGGATATCGGTGCCGCCCCTTGTCATGGTGACGAAGCTCGCCGGAGGTATCGCCTGCCACTCGCCACCGTTGCGATCGAAAGGCTCGGAGACGACGCAATGGCCAGCGCGCGTGGCAAAGACACCAGTGTAAAGGGTTGGCGCATGGTTGTCGGTGGCATAGCGAACGGCGTACAGCGCCTCGCCATCCGAAAAGGTCGCCGTCAGCTTCAGGGAGGGCTCGATGCCGGCGCGGCGCGAGGCTTCGATGACGCGGCCGGTTGCCCTCGAGACCGCGCCCAGCGGGTCGCCGGCCAACCCCTGGTCGATCATCAGAAGAAAAAAGAGCTCGGAATCGGTGGTGCCCTCGCGCTGGTCGAAGACTTCATCGGAAAGCGAGTTTTCCAGCGCGCGGCGGATCTTTTCGAAGCCGCCGATCTGGCCGTTATGCATGAAGGACCAGCGGCCGGAGACGAAAGGATGGCAGTTCATGCGGCTGGTGGCGCCGCCGGTCGAAGCGCGCACATGGGCGAGGAACAGGCCGGACTTTATCTGCCGGCACAGGCTTTTCAGATTGGGGTCGGACCATGCCGGCAAGATGTCGCGATAGAGCCCAGGCTCGGACCGGTCGCCATACCAGGCAAGGCCGAAGCCGTCGCCATTGGTCGGCGACTTGGCTTCCTGGGCACAGTGGCTTTGGGCGATCAGCGAATGGCAGGGCGCGGTGATGATGTCTTCGAGGAAGACCGCTTCACCCAGATAGGCCGCCCACCGGCACATCGCACTCCACCTTTATCAGGCGCGATCCATCAGAGCCGCCGGCTCCTTGACCGCATTTGAACCTCTGTTGTGCGTGCGCTCATAGAGCTCACGAACGATTCGGCTCGCCGTAGTTTCGAACAGAAACGGCAAGAAAGCGTGAACGAGCGCGGCGGCCGCCGCCATCGACAGGCGCGAGCAGAACCAGGCGGCAAAGGCCATGTGGCCGAAATAGGTCTCGCCGACCTTCTCCGGGTGAGCCGTGAACAGTGCCGTAAACCGTGTCGTCATGGTGATCTCTCCTGCCGGGATTAAGTCTCGATAGTGGATACCGTGCCATACGGCTTAGGTTCATCGGTCCTAATTCGTCCTTGCTTTTTGCTATTTTGTGGGACATTCATCCCAAAATGCCAACGGAAATCGATGAGATCGATCGAAGATTGCTGGCCGAGCTGCAACGCGACGGCACGCTTTCGGTCGACCAGCTGTCGGAGCGCGTGGCGCTGTCGCGCAATGCCTGCTGGCGGCGCGTCAAGCGGCTGGAGGAGGACGGCGTCATCACCGGGCGCGTGGCGCTGGTCGATGCCGACAAGCTCGGGCTTGGGCTGTCCGTCTTCATCCTGATCCGCACCTCCAACCACGACCCGGACTGGCTGCAGAAATTCCGCGCGGCGGTGACCGGCTTTGCCGAGATCACCGGCGTCTACCGCATGTCGGGCGACCTCGATTACGTGCTGAGGGCCCGCGTCGCCGACGTGAAAGCCTATGACCGGCTCTACCAGCGGCTGATCGCCAAGGTGGCGCTGTCGGACGTCTCGGCCTCCTTCGTCATGGAGGAGATCAAGGAGACAACCGTGGTGCCGGTGGAACTGCGGTAGGTAGCCGAGGCCTCTCAACTTCGTCATCCACGGGCGGAGCGACGCGTAGCGGAGCGCAGACCCGAGGATCCATTCCGTTACCTCGACCGTAGAACGCAGCGGAGCAGAATTCTGGATCGTTGCGACGCTTGGAAGTCACGGAATGGATCCTCGGGTCTACACGCGTCGCTTCGCTCCTTGCTCCGCCCGTGGATGACGAAGCATGAGCGTTCTCACCAATCGCCAAGTGAGCATTCCACCAGCGCAACACCTTGTCGACACGTCTTCGCTGGAAAGCGAAGTCATCATGACGCCTCAAAGAAAGCCTTGGATAGCGTCACGGTCGAGTTGACCGAATCGGCATTCGCGACGATACGAGTGGGCTCATGCGCACGGCTGTCCATCCTTCCTCCGTCATCGGCCCCACCGTCGGTTTCGTCAGGCTTCCGCATGGCGAGGGCCTGCCTCTGCCGGCCTATGAGAGCGCGGGCGCCGCCGGTATGGATTTGCGCGCCGCCGTGCCGGAAGACCGGCCGCTGCTCATCCTGCCGGGGAAACGCGCGCTTGTGCCGACCGGGCTTGTCCTGGAAATCCCGGAAGGCATGGAAGGCCAGGTGCGGCCGCGCTCGGGCCTTGCCTTCAAGCATGGGCTCACCGTCCTCAACTCGCCCGGCACCGTCGACAGCGACTATCGCGGCGAGGTGAAAGTCCTGCTCGTCAACCTCGGCGACGAGGATTTCTCGGTGACGCGCGGCATGCGCATCGCCCAGATCGTCTTCGCCGCGGTGACGCAGATCACAGTCGAGGAGCGGGCACTGGCCGGCGGCACGACGCGCGGAGCCGGTGGGTTCGGGTCGACCGGCACGGCCTAATGCCGGGTCGTATTTCAATCACCTTGAACCATTCTGCCGGGTGAATTCGAGCCAATTCCTTCGCCCTTCGGACTTGGCCGTGCTACCAGCACGACCTGCGCCGAAGAGCTCGACCTTGACCCGAATTCCCTCCGACAAAATTGCTTCAATATGACTGACATACGATCCATTCCAAAGC
>NZ_RZTO01000757.1:0-2965 GCF_003997225.1 Mesorhizobium sp. M2C.T.Ca.TU.002.02.1.1 | reverse complement strand
GCATCCTGCTCAACGCCATGACCATCATAGACATTCCGTTGCTCTACCAGAACCTGATCAAGGCGGCGATCCTGCTCGGGGCCATCATCGTCGACGGCATCATCAATCCGCGCGACGAACAGACCGCGCAACAAGGCGACATTTAGAGCAGATGGGCCAGCCCATCTGCTCTGGGGGTACCCGGAGCGATCGCGACGATCGGCCGGCAATGAAAACCGAACCAGAGGATGTGACATGAAACTACTCAGAACATTGATGGCGGCCGCCACGGCGCTCGCCGTTACCGCCTTCGTGGCGCCGAGCTTTGCTGCCGACGATCCGGGCCCCGCAGCCTATGCCAAGGCGCTCAACGGCAAGCGCGTCATGCTGGTGCCGCTGGCGATGGGCTTCGACCTGGCGCAGGGCTGGGCGCACTACCTGAAGAAGGAGGTGGAGGCCTGGGGCGGCACGTTCGAGACCCGCGACCCGAACTGGGTCGTCGATGCCGGCGCGCAGGCGATCACCGATGCGATCGCTTCCGACACCCGGCCTGATGTTCTGATCATCCACGCGCCGGACCTCAACTCCTATTCGAAGCTGATGAAGAAGGCGCAGGCCGCCGGCACCTATGTCATCCTGGTCGACAATCCCGCCAACTTCCCGGCCGACGCCTTTATCGGCAGTGACTGGGACCGGCTTGGCCAGCTCGAGGCCGAAGCGGCGATCAAGGGCTGCGGCGAGAACTCCTCCAAGAAGATCGGGCTGGTGCAGGGCGACCAGGCGAACTCGTCCAGCCTCTACCAGTATGCCGGCATCATGAAAGTGCTGGAGAAGCATCCCGATTTCCAGGTGGTGGCAAAGCCGGATTCGAATTGGGACGCGACCACCTCGCGCAACGTGACGACGACGATGCTGCAGCAGCATCCCGACATCTGCTCGATCATCGACTTCTGGGACGGCGACGCCACCGGCGCCTCGGCGGCGATCCGCGACGCCAAGCTCGACGGCAAGGTGTTCCTGGTCACCACCGGCGGCGGCGAAAAGGCCGCCGATTGCGACAAGCTCGTGGACGGCACCTATGGCGCCGTGGTGATGACCGACCTTGCCCGCCAGTCGGGCGACATGAACGCCATCATCAAGTTCCTTCTGCAGAGCGGCCAGCCGGCCGGCACCTCGCACACCTACATTTACACGCTGGAGAAGGCGACGACCAAGGCCGACCTCAAGCCCGACAGCTGCTGGGACCTGAAGGCGCTGCAGGCCGAAGCGGCGGCGAAATAAGCCGCGCCGCCCGAGAGCATCCCACGAGGTGGCCGGATCGGTCCGGCCACCTCTTTTCCCATTGAGTGACAGCAGTAGCCGATGACTTTTCGTGAACGCCTCCAGGCCTGGCGCTACAATCTCGTGCCCGACCATCTGGTCGGCGAGATCCTGACCAAACGCTGGACCGACAACGCCATCCCATTCCTGGCGCTGGTGGCGACGCTTGGCGTGTTCGGCTCGATCATTCCGGGCTTCTTCAAGCTCACCTCGCTGCAGGAATCGACTCGCCAGCTCGGCGAGTTCTCGCTGGTCGTCATCGGCATGACCGTGGTGATGCTGGGCGGCGGCATCGACCTCTCGGTCGGTTCGATCTTCGCGCTGTCCTGCTTCTCAGCCGTCTACGTCTTCTTCATCCTCGAGCAATCCATCTGGCTGGCGCTGGCCGCGGCGCTTGCGGCCGGGCTCGTCTTCGGCGCCATCAACGGATACTTGGTCGGATATCTGAGGCTGCGCGCCTTCCTCACCACGCTGGTCACCTTCATCTTCGGGCGGGCGCTGTTCGACATCCTCGTCACAACCTATGCGGTCGACGTGCAGCTTTCCCAGGCCTCCTCCGATGTGCTCGACTTCATCGGCGACGGCACGTTCTGGGGCCTGTCGGTTTCGGTCTGGCTGGCGATCATCCTTGCCATCGTCACGCATATCGCGCTGACCCGCTCACGACCGGGCTGGCATGTGCTGGCGGTCGGCGGCTCCCGGCGCTCGGCGCACAATGCCGGCATCCGCGTGCGCCGCACCGTGTTCATGACCTACGTCTTTTCCGGCTTCTGCGCCTCGATCGGCGGCTTTCTGATCGCCTGCCGGTTGAGCGGGGCAGGGCCGGGCACCGGCCTCAATCTGGAAATCATGGCGCTGACGGCGGCGGTGGTCGGCGGCGTCAGCCTGGGCGGCGGACGCGGCTCGGTGGTCAAGGGTCTGATGGGCGCCATCATCGTGCTCACCATGACCAACGGCCTGATCCGGCTCGGCTACGGCACCGGCACCAATCAGATGGTGCTTGGCATCCTTCTGGCCGTCGCCGTCACCATCGACATCCGCTGGCTGAAGAACCGCCATAAGGTGCTGAACGAGGTCTATGTCGCGCCGGTCTACCTCAAGATGGGCGAGACGCAATCAGCCGCGCCTGGTTCCGGCACATCCTACGAGCTCGACAATCGGCTCTCGGCCGCGGACCATATCGGGCTGGGCGAGCTGGAAGGACCCGAGGACGTCATCCTCGACCGCGACGACCATCTCTATTGCGGCACCCGCCATGGCGAGATCGTCCGCTTCTTCGCACCGGACTACAAGCGCTCCGAGGTCTTTGCCCATATCGGCGGCTTTCCGCTGGGCCTGGCCTTCGACAGGCAAGGCAATCTGATCAGCTGTGTCGGCGCCATGGGGCTCTATTCCGTCTCGCCGGACCGGGATGTGAAGCGGCTGTCGGCCGAGACGGCGCGCTCCTGGACCTCGATCGTCGACGATGCGCGCCTGCGCGACCCGAACGATTGCGACATAGCCCCCGACGGCCGCATCTATTTCACGGATTCCACCAAGCGGTACGACGCCCACGATTGGGCGCTCGACTCGATCGAGAACCGCGCCACGGGCCGCCTTTTGGTCTACGATCCGAAGGACGGTTCGACCAAGACGCTGCTCGACGGCTACCGCTACACCAACGGCG
>NZ_RZTO01000756.1:0-2966 GCF_003997225.1 Mesorhizobium sp. M2C.T.Ca.TU.002.02.1.1 | reverse complement strand
CCCTTGGCATGGTCGGTGGCGATCTGGACCTGCCTGGTCAGCGCGAACATGTCGGGCGCCAGCCGCGCGGTGAGGAACACCTGCGGATCGATCTTGCGCTCGCCGGCATTCTGCTCCGCCGCGGTCAGGACGCTGGCCAGCGCCTTCAGCCTGGCGGCAAACACGCCGACCGATATGTCGTACATGGAAATGGTCACGGGCAATCTCCCATGCGGCCCCAGCGCCGCGGGCCGTGACCTAGCGCCTCCGGCCACGATTCTTCAAGCGGCCTGCCCATGGCGTCACCACGCCGCCGCAATCGCCATGGTAGTATTTTCGTTACCGAGCGGAGGATTCGATGAAAAGAGCCGTTTTCGCGACCGTCTTTTTTTCAGTGGCCGGCTTCACGCAATCGGCGCTCGCGGCGGATGCGCCCTATATCGATGACCGGTCAAGCGCCGATGCGGTCGTCCGTTCGCTCTACAGCGCCATCAATCGCCACGAATTCGCCCGCGCCTGGGGCTATTTCGGCGATACGAAGCCGGCAAAGGACTTCAACGCCTTCGTCAAGGGTTACGACGGCACCGACAGCGTTGAAGTCAAGACTGGCGCCGTGTCGAACGAAGGGGCGGCCGGCAGCATCTATTACAGCGTCCCGGTCGCCATCCAGGCAACCGACAAGAAGGGCGAGGCCAAGATTTTCGCTGGCTGCTATACGGTCCGTCAGGTCAACGCGCAGATCCAGGAGCCGCCCTTCCAGCCGATCTTCATCGACAAGGGCGCGCTGAAGCCGTCGACCGAGGATTTCGACAGTGCCGTGCCGGCAAGCTGTGGCGACGGCCCTCCGCCGCCGAAGAGGGACGAGGCGCAGGAACAGGCCAAGAAAGCCTTCCTCGCTACCTATGGCGACCAGTGCGACAAGGAGGATCCGAATGGCAAGCCGATCGGCGAGCCCGAGGCTTACTCCATCCGTTACAAGGACAAGGACGCCCAGCCCAACGACCCGGAGCGCGAGACGCGGCTGTTCCGCTTCTTCTGCTCGATGGCCGCCTATAACGAGACGGCGGTCTACTACATCGCCGACGATGTCAACGGCGTGACCCAACTGCAATTCACCGAGCCGGACCTCGACATCCGCTACGAGAACAACAACAGCGAAGGCAAGGTCGAATCGATCCACATCATCGGTTTCAAGACCAGCGGCTGGGCGACCAACTCCGACTATGACGACAATACCAAAACCATCACCACGTCCAACAAATGGCGCGGCGTGGGGGATGCATCGTCATCGGGAACCTACCTGTTCCGCAACGGCGATTTCTCGCTCGTCCAGTATGACGTCGATGCGTCCTATGACGGCGAGATCAACCCGCAGACGGTCATCGACTACAACACCGCCCCTTGAACGCGGAACCGTTGATCAGGGCGCTTTCGTCAGCATCCAGTTCAGCGTGCCGCGCCAGTCGACCATGCGGATCGGCGTGCCGTGCGTGCCGGTCTCGAAGCGCACGAAACGGGTCGGGTAAGACTTCTTGGCCAAGATCGAGCGGAAGAAGGCTTCCTGCTTCTCCACCGGGAAGACTACGTCATGGCTGCCCTGGCCAAAGAAAACCGGCACGCGGCGCTTGAAGGCGGGGCTGGTCAAGAAGCTGTCGTCCCATAGCGAGCCGAGCAGCAGCAGGCCGTTGATGCGGCTGCCCGTGTCCTTTCGATCCGCCAGTTTCCAGCAGATCATGCCGCCCATCGAACCGCAGGCGACGAATATCTTCGCGCCCGGCGATTGTTGGGCATAGTGCTCGATGAGCGCCGCGACCTGCGCCGCGCCCTTGTCGCCGAAATCGGGGAAATCGGGCGACAGATAGAGGCCGTTATTGGCGGCCATCAGGTTCTTGATACGGTTGAAATTGCCGCCGAAGGTGAAGTCGTCGACGCCTTGCTTGCGGCTGCCGCCTTGCCCGTGCAGGTAGAGCACGATGATGGAAGCGCCTTCCGTCCTGCCGACCGCGACATGCCTGATATCGCCGGCGTCGGTCTTCAGCATCAGGTCCTGCTGCACCTTGCGCACACCTGGGTCGGTGTATTGCGCACGCACGCGCTTTTCCGGCACCTCGTCACGCTGGTTAATGTCGCGCATCTCATGATAGTCGAGGACGGTGTAGGCGCCATTGTCGCCGGTCGAGAGCGCCGCCGGATAGGCGAAGAGGTCGTCCTTGAACGGCTTCAGTGAAAGCGTCTGACCCTCGGCAGCCGAAAGAGACAGCGCTGTTGTGGTGATCAGGGCGAGGAGACGGCGGTAGCGAAAAGACATGCCAAGAGGCATGCGAAATTCGGCTCTGCTTTGTCAATCCTGCAGAACGCCGCCCGCCCCTTCCAGCGCCTCGCGCGTGTCGACATCGATCGAGGCGCCCTGCCCGATCTCGACATCGATGACGTCGAGACCCTCGGCCTCGACCAGATGCCGCGCGCCGGTATCGCCCTCGAGATGCGCAACGGCCGAAAACAGCGATCGCGGCAGAAGCACCGGATTGCCGCGCTTGCCCTGGTGCGAGGCGCGCACAACTGCGTGCCCGCCGGAGCCGCGGAATGCATCGATCAGGCTGTCGAGGTCCTTCGACGAGACGCCGGGCATATCGCCAAGCACGATCATGGCGCCGGCCGCGTCGGGCGCGACCTTGGCGATGCCCGCCTTCAACGACGAGGCAAGGCCGTCGGCGAAATCGGGATTGTCCGCGAGTTCCACCTCGAGCCCGCCAAGCGCCGAACGCACGCGTTCGCGCTGGTGCCCAGTGACGACGATGGTGGCCGCGGCCTTCGAGCCCAGCGCGCGGGAGGCGGTACGGCGGACCAGCGGCTCGCCGTCGAACAGCGCCAGAAGCTTGTTCGGCCCACCCATGCGGCTCGACCGGCCGGCGGCCAGCAGCACGATATCGACTTTCAGCGCCGACCTCGCCGGTTGCGGCGCCGGCTCGCGCGGCTGCGGCCTGGTC
>NZ_RZTO01000755.1:0-2976 GCF_003997225.1 Mesorhizobium sp. M2C.T.Ca.TU.002.02.1.1 | reverse complement strand
GTGATGACCTGGTCGTCCCCGCTTCCGGAAACGTTCATTTCGACGGCGATGAAGGGCGCGTCGGCGACGCGTATCCCGACCCGCTCGACCGGCGTCACCAGATAGGTCTTGCCGTCGGCATCCTTGCGCAGAACGCTGGAAAAAAGCTGTACCAGCGGCATGCGGCCGATCGGCGTGCCGAGATAGAACCAGGTGCCGTCCGCCTTGATCTCCATGTCGAGGTCGCCGCAGAAGTCCGGATTCCAGCGCTCGACCGGGGCCGGCCCCTTACCGGCCCGCGCCGCGCGCGAGATCAGCGCCTCCAGGCCCCGCGCCTCGGTGGCGCTGGTCAGACTCTGTTTGCCCAAGCTCTCTTTGCTCAGGTTCTGCTCGCCCGGGCTTTGTTCAAGATGTTCGCTGCGTTCGGCCATGGTCACGAAATAGTCACTGTTGTCCCGATTGTCAGCCTTGTCCGCCGGAGTCTGTGATTTAAGTTCAATTACAGGCGCCAGGTGAGGCCGAATCGCGGCATTCTGCGGCATTGAGAATGCAGGCCGGTATCTCCAACCACAAGGATCGAGCGGCATGAGCGTGATGATCAAGGAAAGCCCGATCAGCGAAAAAGCGATGATCGAGGAAGCCGAAAAGGCGCTGGCCGACATCTCCAGGGTCCGCGACGCGGTCGGCCGGGTGATCTTCGGCCAGGAAGCCGTCGTCGAGCGCACGCTGGTGGCGCTGCTGGCGGGCGGCCATGCGCTGCTGGTCGGCGTGCCGGGCCTCGCCAAGACCAAGCTGGTCGAGACGTTGGGCATCGTGCTCGGCCTCGATTCGCGACGCGTCCAGTTCACGCCCGACCTGATGCCATCGGACATCCTCGGCTCCGAGGTGATGGAGCAGGACGAGTTCGGCAAGCGGTCCTTCCGCTTCATTTCCGGGCCGATTTTCACGCAATTGCTGATGGCGGACGAGATCAACCGCGCCTCGCCGCGCACGCAGTCGGCGCTGCTGCAGGCGATGCAGGAATATCATGTCACCATCGCCGGCGCCCGCTACGACCTGCCTTCGCCCTTCCATGTGCTGGCGACGCAGAACCCGCTGGAGCAGGAAGGCACCTACCCGCTCCCCGAGGCCCAACTCGACCGCTTCCTGATGCAGGTCGACATCCTCTACCCGGAAATCGAGGCGGAACGCCGCATCCTGCTCGAAACCACCGGCGTCGACGAAGCCAAGGCCGACAAGGTGCTGCAGCCGGCGAGATTGAAGGAAATCCAGACGCTGATCCGCCGCATGCCGGTGCCGGAAAGCGTCGTCGAGGCGATCCTCAAGCTGGTTCGCTCGGCGCGGCCCGGCCAGGGCGATGCCGAGACCGACAAGCACGTCGCCTGGGGGCCAGGTCCGCGCGCCAGCCAGGCGCTGACCCTGTGCGCCCGCGCCCGCGCCCTATATGATGGCAGGTTGGCGCCTTCGGTCGACGACGTTCGCGCCCTGGCCGAACCGGTGCTGCAGCATCGCATGGCGCTGACTTTCGCCGCCCGCGCCGAAGGCACTTCCGTGCGTGACGTGGTGGCGAAACTGGCAAAAGGCATCTGATGGGTCGAATAGGCGAGGTCCAGGCACCGGTTGCGACGCGCGACGCGCTCGCCCGTGGCCGGTTGCGGGCTTCATTGGTGCCGGACCTGCTGGTCGAGGCGCGCCGTATCGTCAACACGGTGATCGCCGGCTGGCATGGCCGCCGCAAGCGCGGCATCGGCGAGAATTTCTGGCAGTTCCGGCCCTATGTCGAAGGCGATTCCTCGCGCATAGACTGGCGCCGCTCGGCGAGAGACGACCATACCTATGTGCGTGACCGTGAATGGGAAGCCGCGCACACCGTCTGGCTGTGGGCCGACCCTTCGCCTTCCATGCTCTACAAATCCGCCGCGGCAAGCGTTTCCAAGGAATCGCGCGCGCTGGTGCTGGCGCTCGCCCTGGCCGAGCTTTTGTCGCGCAGCGGCGAGCGCATCGCCTGGCCGGACCTGACCGACCCGTTCACCGCCCGCAACGGCGCCGAGCGCATCGCCGCGCAGCTGAGCCACGCCGCCGCGCTACCCGCCAAACCGGATCTCTCGGCCATCCGCCGCTTCTGCGACATCGTGCTCGTCAGCGATTTCCTCGATCCGGCCGAGGAAACCAAGGCCTGGCTCGACGTGCTCGCCCGCCACGGCGTGCGCGCCCATCTGATCGAGGTGGCCGATCCGGCCGAGGAAACCTTCCCCTATGCCGGCCGCACCGAATTCACCGATCCCGAGACCGGCGACAAGCTGACCGCCGGCCGCGCTGAGATGCTGGCCGAGGAATACCGCCTGCTCTACAAGGCCCGCCGCGAGGAACTGGCCGCCTGGTGCAAGCGTCTCGGCTGGAGCTACACGGTCAACCACACCGACCGCCTCGCCTCCGAGGCGCTGGTGCGCGTCCACATGGCGATGACCGTGGAAGGCGGCCATGCAGGGTTGATTGCCAGAGGCAATCATACCGGGTCAATTGCCAATCGAGCCGGAAAGGCGGTCGCATGAGCTGGCTGCCGCTTTCCTTCGGGGCGCCGATGGTGCTGTGGGGCCTTCTGGCGCTGCCGGTGATCTGGTGGCTGCTGCGCCTCACCCCGCCCAGGCCGCAAACGGAGGTTTTCCCGCCGCTGAGAATCCTCGCCCGGGTCCTGAGGCGCGAGGAAACCCCGCAGCAAAGCCCGTGGTGGCTGACGCTGCTTCGGCTGCTGATGGCAGCGCTGGTCGTGATGGCGCTGGCCGAGCCGGTCTTCAATCCGCGCGAAAAACTGCCGGCGGAAGGTGCTGCGCTCGCGCTTGTCGTCGACAATGGCTGGGCAAGTGCGGCCGACTGGAACAAGCGCGTCGCCACCGCCGAGCGGCTGATCGCCGACGCCGGTTCGAACGGCGTGCCGGTCGTGATCGCCTTCACCGCCGAGAAGCCCAATGCCGAGATCGGCCCTTTCGACGCCTCGGC
>NZ_RZTO01000754.1:0-2983 GCF_003997225.1 Mesorhizobium sp. M2C.T.Ca.TU.002.02.1.1 | reverse complement strand
GCCCCAGGCGGGCCTGCGCGATGGCGAACCCGGCCCCCTCCTCCCCAAGGAGATTCGTGACCGGCACGCGGACATTTTCGAAGCGCACCTCGCAATGCCCTTCGGGCGAATGGTGGTGCATCAGGGTGACATCGCGCACAACGCTGAATCCGGGCGTGCCCGCAGGCACGATCACGAAGGAATGCCTGTTATGTTTCGGCGCATCCGGCGACCTGTCCGAAACCCCGAAAACCAGGGTGAAGGCAAAGAGCGGATGCAGCGCGCCGGTCGTGAACCATTTGCGGCCGTTGATGACGAAGTGGTCGCCGTCGCGATCGATCGTGGTGGCAAGGTTGGTCGGATCCGACGATGCCACGTCGGGCTCGGTGATGGACACGCCCGACCGTATCTTGCCGTGCAGCAGCGGATTGAGCCATTGCTCCCGCTGGGCGGGCGTGGCGAACATGTGGAGAATTTCCATGTTGCCCGTGTCCGGCGCGCTGCAATTGAACACCTCGGAGGCCCAGGGCACGCGGCCCATGATCTCGGCAAGAGGCGCGTAGTCCACGTTGCTGAGCGCCGTCCCCGGTTCGTCTGGACGCAGCGCGGGAAGGAACAGGTTCCAGAGCCCTGCGCTCCTGGCCTTTTCCTTCAGCGGCTCGACCACTTCGCTTGGATAGATGCCGGAGTGGACGATCTCATGCCAGCGTCGGTCGTTGGGCAGGATATGCTCTTCCATGAACCGGTTGAGCTCCGTCCTGAAGGACTGCACCTTTGGCGAATATTCGAAGTTCATCATCTTCCTTTCCGTCATGACGTCCGATCGAGGATTTCTTCAGGGCGCTCCGCAAGCTCTCGACTTGCCTGAAATACGCGACCTCGACCGCCTACCCGGTGATCAGCGCCCGCAGCGCGTTCTTGAGAACCTTGCCGTTGGCGTTGCGGGGTAACGGTTCCTTGAGGAAGGTTACGCCGTCCGGCACCTTGTAGTCGGACAGACGCTCGGCGCAGAAATGCTTGACGGCAGCCTCGTCGCTCAGCGAGCCGTCGCTGTAGATGAAGGCATGCACCCGTTCGCCCAGGATCGGATCCGGCTTGCCCACGACCGCGCTTTCGACGAGGCCCGGTATATGGGCGAGCGTGCTTTCGACCTCGATGCAGTAGACCTTGAAGCCGGCCCTGTTGATCATGTCCTTCTTGCGGTCGAAGACGTAGACATAGCCTTGCTCGTCCTTCGATCCGATGTCGCCGGACACCCAATAGCCCATGACGAAACCGGCCTTGTTGCCCGCGGGATTGTCCCAATATCCCGGGACGACGACGGCGCCGCCGATCAGCAGCTCGCCGCTCTGCCCCGGTGGAACTTCACGGCCTTCATCGTCGACGACGATGATGTCGGCGCAGGGCAGGACCTTGCCCACCGAACTCGGCGCCTTGGTGATGTCGCCAAGCGGCATCATCGTCACGGGCGAGCTTGTTTCGGTCGAGCCGTAGACGTTGCACAAAGTGAGGTTGGGCAGCGCGGCCGCAAGGCGCTCGATCGTAGCCTCCGGCATTGCCGCTCCTCCGAACCCGGCTACCTTCCAGTTGGAGAGATCGAACTGCATGAAATCGGGATCGAGCAGCAGCAGGTTGTAGATCGCGGGGACGACGACGGTGAAGTTGATCTTCTCGCGGGAGGCAAGCTCGAGGAACTGGCGTGCCTTGAAGGCACGCTGGATCACGGTGCAGCCCGCGACGCGCATCGCGGTCAGGATGATGGCGACCAGCCCGGTCACGTGTGAGGCCGGCACGGCCAGCATCGCTATGTCGCCTTCGGCGATCGCAAAGCCAAGCTGGTAGTGGAGCAACGTGTGGATCGTGCTCACATGGGTGAGCATGGCTCCTTTCGGCTTGCCGGTGGTGCCGGATGTGTAGAGCAGGCAGTAGGTATCCTCCTCGGCGACATCGGGAAACGCCACAGCGGGGCGTTCGCCAAACAGGTCGCCGAAAGGCTCGCCACGGCCGTCTCCCACGACATAGGCATGGCGCAAAGAGCCGACCGCCTCGGCCGTCGGAACATTCGCCTCATATTCCGCGTCGTAGATGATCCCGGACGCCGTGCATTGATTGAGGACGAATTCAACCTCCGGAAGCTTCTGGCGGATGTTCATCGGCACGGAGATGAGGCCGGCGCGCGCCGCGCCCAGGATCGAATAGACGAATTCGAGACCGTTGCCGAGAAGCAGTGCCAGCCGGTCTCCTTTCCTGAAACCCGCATGGACCAGGTTCCTTGCGACCAGCTCCGCCCTGGCATCCAGTTCACGGTAGGTAACCCGCTGCTCTTCGAACACCAGGGCGATCCGGTCCGGAGCCCGCTGAACGGCGCTGCGGAACATCTCGTCCATGTTGCCCGGCCTGTCGATGAAACAGCGCACTATGCGTTCACCGTAGCGAACCTCATGACGCATCGCTGGAACCGGCATTTTTTGACCTCCCTTGGAAATTAGCGGCCGACATGCTTCGGCCATGCCCTCTTATGGAACCGTGATGACCACCTTCCCCGTCACGCTTCTGGAGGCGAGCAGCTTCAAAGCCTCGGCAGTATCCGCAAGGGGGAAAACGCGATGGACCAACGGTTTGATCTTTCCGGCGGCGTAGAACGCGAGCAATTCGCTCACCGCCTCGGCGTGGCGCGCCGGGTCGCGCTCGATCGCCGCGCCCCAGAACACGCCACGGATGTCGCAGCTCTTCAGCAGGGGCAGGTTGAGCGGAATGCTTGCGATGCCCGCCGGAAATCCGACGACAAGATAGCGCCCCTCCCAGGCGATCGCGCGCAAGGCCGGCTCGCTATATTCGCCTCCGACCGGGTCGTAGACAACGTCGGCGCCTTGTTCTCCGCACGCCGCCTTGAACTGGCCGGCAAGGCGCTTCTGTCCGTCCTTCTGCAACGCGCCGGTTTCATAGAGAACCGTGCCGTCGGCACCGAGCGAACGTGTCGCGGCAAGCTTGTCCTCACTCGACG
>NZ_RZTO01000753.1:0-3003 GCF_003997225.1 Mesorhizobium sp. M2C.T.Ca.TU.002.02.1.1 | reverse complement strand
ATTTAGGAGTTTCTATTTTAGTTTTTATGTATGTTTGTGACTTTAAGCAATTATCCTGATGTATTTACAGAAAAGAAAACCGGGAGTGGCAGAGTAAGGCCTCTTGGAGATTTTTTGCAGGAAGCGACCGGATGGAGATTCCTTTGGGAACAACAGCAGCCTTCAGCGCTTTCGCATAGGCATTCACGATGAATCCTGTTTCCGCAAAAGCGGGCCCGGGCAAGGTGGCCGGGCCGTCGGCGCTGGAATCCCATGGCTTGGTCCGGCCTTTGGCCGCCGAGGATCTCGAGCACGTCGCCGCGCTCTTCCTGACGAAGTTTCGCCATCGTCGCCGCCAGCGCGACCGCGCTATCGCGCGGACGGCGGACTATATGAGGGAGCTTTACCTTGGCAGCGATGAGAGCAAGGCTCTTGTCCAGATCGACCCGCAGGGCCGATTGGGTGGCTTCATGGGCGTCCTGAAGGCCCGCTATGAGCTCAACGGAACGGCATTGAACGCCGCCATCATCGGTCCATTCATGACCGACTCCGGCATCGACCACGGTTGGGCCGGGCCACAATTGCTGCGTGCCCTGCATCAAGGCGAATTCGACCTGTACCTGACCGATTCCGCCAACCGGACATCCTTGGCCTTCGCGCGTCCGATGAAGTATCAGCTCCTGCCGGTGCATTGTCTGGAATGGACCTGTGTTTTCCGGCCGGGCGCCATGGCCGTCGCCATGCTGCACCGCAAATGGCCGGGGATGCCTCGTCTCGCGCTCGATCCCTTCGCGGGAGCATTGGATGCGCTCGCACGAAAAAGGTTCGAGCCGCCGGCCCAGCATTCGTCAAGCCAACGGATCCATCGGGAGCCGATCGATGCGGCCCGGTTCGCGGAGCGGCTGCCTGTCCTCATGGCCGATTATTCCCTGCGTCCGAGCTGGAAGGACGGCGAGTTGCCGCGGTTGCTCGCGCTGGCGGCTGAGAAGCAAGCCTACGGGCCACTTCATTTCGGCGGAATTCATGATGAAACCGGCAAGATGCTGGGATGCTACGCCTTCTATGGCCAGGCCGACGGCATCGCGAACCTCCTGCAAATCCAGGCGTCCGGGTCCCACTGGGGGGCAACGCTGGATGCTCTCATTGCGGCTGCGCGGGATTTGGGCTGCGTGGGCATTGCCGGCCAGACCCAGAGCAGGTTCATGCCTCAACTCTTCGGCTACAAGAACGTCTTCTTCCACTATGCCGGGGGCACGATGGTGCGCTCGCGCATTGCCGAGGTCACGGAAGCGGTCCGCTCCGGCGACATCTTCATCGGCGGTTTGATGGGCGATCGTTGGACCCGGCTCAGTTCCGATGATTTCGGCCGCGTCTGACGATCTTGCGATACGACGCAATTCCGGATGGAAGGCTATGGCGAAGTCGCCGAGCCCAACCGTGCACACTTTTCCTGGGATTGCTTTGAATCAGCCGAACTTGTTCGGCGCTGCGCAGAAGCCGGCAATGATCTGGCAAAGGTCGGGTTCGTTGACCATATGGACGGCTTCGTCCGGGCCGACCCATTTGCGCGTGCGCGCGCGTTTCTCTTTCCAGCGGTCCGCCACGCGCTCGACATGCAGCGGAAAGACCAGCACCTCGCAAGGCACTTCCTCGCCTGAGGCGAGGACCTTGGCATAGAAATAGCGGCCGGCTTCGAGATGCCGGACGGTGCCGCGCAGCCCGGCTTCCTCGCCCGCTTCGCGCGCGGCGGCCTCGCAAAGCGGTTCCCTGGCCTCCGGCCAACCCTTTGGCAGCACCCAGCGCCCGGTGTCGCGACTGGTGATCAGCATGATCTCGACGCCGTTCTCGCCCTCACGCCAGGGCAAGGCGGCAACCTGCAGGCGACAAGGCGCGACGCCAAAGAGCCGCCGGACTCTTTCGGCCATCTGGTTGTGCGTCGCCGGCCTCGTCAACATGATAAGAAGCTGCCCCAGCCTCCAGAATCGTTTGCCACCTTACGAATCTTATGGCGAATTGTGGGCTTTAAAAGTAAAAAACTTCACTCTATCGGGAAATACCACCAGAAAAGGTCATCTGCCCAAGTAATTGCGCTCACTGGCGCGGTTACAGGACCGGCTTTTGAGGCAGTTTCTCCGGAGACATGAGGGCCCGCTCGGCCGGCGTGATCGTCCGCGATCGGTTTCCGGCCAGATTTTTCAGGCAATAGCGGCCGTTCAGCCCGCGTGATCATCCGCGATCGGCTTCTGGTACGTGAAGCCCATATCCCAGGGAAAGTAGATCCAGGTGTCCTGGCTGACCTCGGTGACGAATGTATCGACCAGCGGCCGGCCCTTCGGCTTGGCATAGACCGTCGCGAAATGCGCCTTCGGCATCATGGCGCGCACAATGCCCGCGGTCTTGCCGGTATCGGTCAGGTCGTCGATGATGAGCACGCCGGCGCCGTCATCGGCAAGCAGCGAAGGCGAAATCTCCTTCAGGACCTGCAACTGACCCTGGCTGGTGTAGTCATGATAGGAGGCGACGCACACCGTCTCAATAATGCGGATGCCGAGCTCGCGCGCGATGATGGCGGCGGGCACCAGTCCGCCACGCGTGATGCACACGATCGCTTTCCATTGTCCCTTGCTGGCGCCGGATAGCCGCCAGGAAAGCGCACGGGCGTCGCGGTGGAACTGGTCCCACGAGACGGGAAAAGCTTTTTCGGGAAGGGACATGGTTCGCACTCCGCAAGGCGCGCCGTCGGCGCGCAGAAACACTGGAATGCAGGCGGAATTAGCCGGAAAGCGCCGGGCTTGGCAAGGGGAGGCTGGCCAGGGCTGTGGACTCTGGGCGCGTCGCGCTAAAATGAATCAGCGCGACAGGAAGGCCGCCACATTCGTCGTGCGCAGCACCGTGCGGGTGACGCCGCCGAACAGGAGCTGGCGCAGCCAGGAATGGCTGTAGGCGCCGAGCACCAGAAGATCGGCGCCGGACTCGGTTATCCGCGACTGGATGATATCGTCGACCGAGGAGCCGTCCGATTTC
>NZ_RZTO01000752.1:0-3016 GCF_003997225.1 Mesorhizobium sp. M2C.T.Ca.TU.002.02.1.1 | reverse complement strand
CTCCCGACCCCGCTTGCATCAATCCGCGCCGAACAAGGCGGGATTTGGCCGCGATTGTGAAATGTGGATGACGAGGCGTTTCCGAAGGTTGCTCAGCCGGCAACTGTGACCGAAATGCCTCAATCGGGCCTGGCCTATCTCAAAAAGACAGTCGGCGCTGGGATTTCTCCCAGCGCCTCCCTGTCAGATCAGGAACCGGTTAAGGCAGCAACTTCCGTAAAGTCGTCGCGCCAGGCCAGCCTTGATTTTGACGGTCCTGCCAGTCGCCACCCGAGGGCAGCTCCCGTTCCAGACCACGCCGATCTCCACCCTTGCGGGCTTCGCCCAGCGTGCCATCGAAGGTTTTTCCCGGCCTTCATGGCAGCATCGGTCCGCCGTCGGCGTTGGCACGCTTTCCGCGGCACCCGTAGGTCTCGGCATCCGTCCCTCCAGCAGGCGAACCTGCTCTCGTTCTGGGCCGTACGGGCCTCAGGAAATCCGCCTTGCGCTTTTGCCTTTCGGCTGGGGCGTTCAGTGGCCGCCTGAGATGGGTTGAATGTACGCCGGGTAAGCGGTTCAGGGAATGCCGGGGTGCCTGTGGATAGCGGGATTATCGGGGACCAATGGCAAAAGCCTCGGAATTCGGCGGCCGAACCCCTTAGACAGCCTGCCCGCTTTTTTAGCGACCTTGGATGTTGGAGCCTTGCTCAGCCGCCCGGTCCGCGTTTCAATGTCGGCAAAAGAGTTTGGGCCGGCAACAGAGTTTGGGCGCCAGCGCGGGCTCAGCCGCGCATTTTTACGCGACGTGCCTCGGGGGAGGTCGGTTTGAAAGTCGGGGTGGTGCTCAATCCGATTGCCGGCGGCGGCAGGCTCAAGCGGCATTGGGCGGAGGCGGCGGCGTCGCTCAAGACGAATTTCGGTGATTTCGAGTTGCGCGAGACGCAAGCCAGCGGCGACGCCGAGCGACTGGCGATCGACCTCGCGGCCGGCGGATGCGACTTGATCATCGCCGCCGGCGGCGACGGTACCGCCAGCGAGGTGGCCGACGGGCTGCTGCAGGCACAGGACGAGACCGGCCATGAAAGCGCGCTTGGACTTCTGCCCTGCGGCACGGGCATCGACTTCGCGCGAGGGCTCGGCATGCCGCGCTCCATAGGCGCGTCGGTCAAGCAGATCGCGGATGCCAAGGCGCGGAAAGTCGATGCCGGGCGGGTCTGTTACATCGACGATCATGGCAAGCTGGCCAGCCGCCACTTCATCAACATCGCCAGCCTCGGCCTGTCCGGCGCGACGGATCGCGCCGTCAATGCCGACAAGCGCAAGGGCAGGGTCTCGACCAAGGCGCTGTTCTTCTGGCGCACGGTGCTGGAGTTCATCCGCTACCGCTTCCAGGACGTCAGGATCACCATCGACGATGGCGAGCCGGTCGAGGCGCGCATGGCGCTGGTGGCGGTCGCCAACGGCAAGTTCTTCGGCGGCGGCATGATGATCGCGCCCGACGCCGAACTGTCGGACGGGCAGTTCGACATCGTCATCGTGCGGGCGGCGAACAAGCTCGGCCTGATAAGAGACATCCGGCTTCTTTATGGCGGGCGTCACCGCAATCATCCGGCGATCACCATCCTGCGCGGCCGCAAGGTGCTGGTCGAGCCTTTGGGCGATGCCGAGAAGAACGGCGCGCTGGTCGATATCGACGGCGAGTCGCCGGGGCGGATTCCGGCGACTTTCGAGATCCTGCCCGGCGCACTGACGCTCAGAGGTTGAATCAACTGGCTAAGAGGCCGATTCAACCGGCGCAGTCAGGCGATTGAAACAGCTGGCTAAATTTTTGCCGGGTTACAGTTCGAGCCTGGCCGGGAAGCCCGTCGCGCGAAGCTCCGTGCCAACCGCATCCTCGAGCAGCTTGACGATCTTGGTCGACCAGGCGTCGCCGCCATAGGCGCGCTTGCCCTCCTCGAAAATCGCGTTGACGCGCGACGCCAGATCGAGCGGCGCGCCGAAATCCTTGCCCATGGCAAGCGCGAAGCCGAGATCCTTCAACGCCAGGTCCATGGTGAAGCCGATGTCGTAGGAGCCGTTGAGCACGAGCTGGCTTTCGGTCTCATGCACGAAGCTGTTGCCGGAAGAGGCTACGATGGCGTGATAGGCTTGGGCGAGGTCGAGCCCGCCCTGTTTGGCGAGCATCAGCGCCTCGCCGGCGGCGACGAGATGGATGAAGGCGAGCATGTTGGTGATGACCTTGATCACCGCCGCCGAGCCGACCGGCCCCATCAGGAATGACTTCGCGCACATCGCCTCGATGGCCGGGCGATGCCGTTCGTAGAGCGCCGCATCGCCGCCGACCAGCGCGGTGATCTTGCCCGCCGCGGCCAGATGCACGCCGCCGGTCACCGGACATTCCAGCGTCTCGATGCCCTTGGCCGAGGCGAGGGCTGCGAGGCGAACAATCTCGTCGCGGCCATTGGTCGACATTTCGATCCAGGTGCCGCCCGCGGGCAGGCCTTGAAGCAATCCGTCCGGGCCGGCGAGCACCGCCTCGCTGACCTTCGGCGAGGGCAGGCAGGTGATCGCGTTGCCGGCACGGGCCGCGGCTTCGGCGGGGCTCGCCGCCGCCGTGGCGCCGAGCGCGACGAGGCGCTCGACCGCCGCCGGCTCACGATCGACGACGGTGACGGCAAAACCCCTGCGCAGCAGGCTGGCGGCAAGATTGCCGCCGAGATGGCCAAGGCCGATGAAGGCGTAAGCGAGGGTCACGGCATCAGCGGCGTCTGCATCATCTGCAGATGCAGGTCCTTGCCGCTATAGGGGTGCGCGTCGCAGACCGCCTCGTCGAGCTCGACGCCGAGGCCGGGCTCTTTCGACGGGATGACGTTGCCGTCCTGCCATTCGATCTTCTTCTTGAGCAGGGTGGCGTGAAAACCATCCCACTGCTTCAGCGATTCCAGGATGAGGAAGTTGGGCAGCGTGACGGCCAGCTGGATGTTGGCGGCGCCGACGATCGGACCGCAATAGCAGTGAGGCGCGACCTGGATGTGGT
>NZ_RZTO01000751.1:0-3016 GCF_003997225.1 Mesorhizobium sp. M2C.T.Ca.TU.002.02.1.1 | reverse complement strand
TCGCCGTCCTTCATCGCCGCGACGGCTTCGGCAGCCTTGTCACCGATACAATCGGCGGCGAAGCTAACCGGACGGCCGAGCACTTGCGCCGTCGCGCGGGCGATCGGCTCCAGCGAGAACTCGGCCGACGGGCCGTCCTTCGGGCGGCCGAAATGCGCCAGCAGGATAACCTTGGCCCCCTTTTTCGAGAGCTCGGCGATGGTCGGCGCGATGCGCTCGATGCGGGTGGCGTCGGTCACCTTGCCGTCGGCGACGGGAACGTTGAGGTCGACGCGCACCAGCACGCGCTTGCCGCCGACGGCGCCGATATCATCGAGTGTCTTGAAGCCGGCCATGGTCCGTTCCTTCCTAGTGCCTTGACACAATTCCGGACGGAAAACCGCCCATACTTTTCCTAGAATTGCTCTAGCGAAAACGCGGCGACCTTACCCGGCGCGAAGGACGATGCAAGGGCCGCGTTGAAGCGCGCGCGCAAAAATGATGTCGGCGTGTGACATCAGCCTTCGCCGGTTGCCTTTTGTCCATCCGGCCCGGGCGCAGCCGCATCGATCGGCACGTCCCCGGCCTCCTGTTGTTCCGCCGGCCTGCGCCAGTTGCGGATCATGGCGGCTATGCGGTCGCCGATTTCGCCGGCGCTCAGGAAAACCGGCACGCGCGCGACCGGCGCGGTCGGCTCGAAGGACAGGCCGAGTCCGGTGATCCGGCCCTTTTCGTCGACATCGCGCACGATCAGCTCGATCGGGCCGATCACCACGCGGTCGGCATATTCGGGATGGCCGCCGAGCCGCTCTGTAACGAGTGCCGCAACGGTGAGCTTCTGTTCGGCCTCGGTCAGGCCCGGCGCATAGGCGGCTTCCAGCTCCGCGGCCGAGCGGGCGGGATCGAGCGCGAAGGCGCCGAAGAAGTCGGCGTCCTCGGGATCGACCACGGCGCGGCTGGCGAAGAGCTTGTCGAGCAGGCGCGGGTAGCGGTCCGGCACGAAGATGTAGACCTGATCGCCGGCTGCCAGCCGGCCCATGTCCTGGAAGCGCATGGAGCGCCCGTCGCGCAAAACCAGCGAGGGTCTCGCCCAGCGCGGGATGCGCTCGCCGCGCGCCACCGGGCTGCCGGGTGCCACGCGATAGGCAAGCAGCTCATGATGCGCCGAGCCCGGCAATTCGAGCTCGACCTTATCCAGCGGACCGAGACGCGCGGGGACGATGAGGCCCAGGCGCCGCGCCAGCGGACCGACCGTCCAGCCCTGGACCACCAGCGACACGAGCACGATGATGAAGGCGGCGTTGAAGATCAGGCGGCCATGCTCGAGGCCGCCCAGCAGCGGCGTGATGGCCAGCAGGATCGAGACTGCGCCGCGCAAGCCGACCCAGGAGACGAAGGCGACCTCGGGACGCGGCAGGCGGAAAGGGATCAGGCAGAGCCAGACGGCCAACGGCCGCGCCACGAAGATCAGGAACAGGCCGAGCAGGACCGCCGGCACCAGGATCGCCGGGAACTGCGAGGGCGTGGCGAACAGGCCGAGGATCAGGAACATGATGATCTGCGCCAGCCATGACATGCCGTCCTGGAAGCGCTTCAGGATGGTAACGGCGCGGATGTCCGAATTGCCGGCGATCAGCCCGGCAAGGTAGACGGCGAGGAAACCCGAGCCGCCGATTGCGCCGGCCGCCGCGAACACCATCAGCGAGAGCGTCAGCACGAAGATCGGCAACAGGCCATGGTCGAGATTGAGCCGCTCGACAAGACGCACGATGCCAAAGCCGCCGAGCACGCCGATAATGGCACCGACCCCCATATTGGCGAGGAAGCCGAGCAAAAGGTTGGTGGCCAGCACATTGGCTTCAGGGTTGGCATGCGCGGCGATGATCTCGACCAGGGTGATGGTAAGGAAGATGGCGATCGGGTCGTTGGTGCTGGATTCCACTTCGAGCGTCGAGCGAACGCGCTCGCGCAGATGGATTTCGCCGGCGCGCAGCAGGAAGAACACGGCCGCCGCATCGGTGGAGGCGACGGCCGCGCCGAGCAGCGAGGATTCGAGCCAGTCGAGATTGAGCAGATAATAGGCGGCCACGCCGAAAATGCCGGTGGTGAGAACGACGCCGACCGTGGCCAGCGACAGCGCCGGCCCGGCCGCCTGACGCAGCGCGTTGAGCGGCGTGCCGAAACCCGAATCGAACAGGATGACGGCTAAGGCAAGTGAGCCGGCAAAATAAGCCAGCCGCGCATTGTCGAATTCGATGCCGAGGCCGTCGACGCCGGTGGCAAGGCCGATGCAGAGGAAGAGGAGCAGCAAAGGAGCGCCGAAGCGGAAGGCGATCAGGCTCGAAAACGCGGCGGCGACAATGAGCGCCGTGCCGACCAGCGTCACGAGATATATCGCATGCTCCATCCGCCAGCGCCCCTCAAGTCCCTCTCATTTGTCGATTTACGGGAGAGTGGGGCGAAGACATGACCAGTGCAAGGCAACAGCATGTTTTTTGGCTCAGCCGGCCAAATAAAAAACGCCCGGCCAAGCCGGGCGTTTCAAAACGCTGGAGCACGCCTGGATCAGGCGATGGTCTTGCCGAAGGCGACGGCGGTGTCGCCCATGCGGTTCGAGAAGCCCCATTCATTGTCGTACCAGGACAGGACCGAAACGAAGTTGCCGTCCATGACCTTGGTCTGGTCGAGCGCCACGATCGAGGAATGCGGATCGTGGTTGAAGTCGATCGACACGTTCGGGTGATGGGTGACCGAGAGCACACCCTTGAGCTTGCCCTTCGAAGCGGCGATGAGCGCCTCGTTGATCTCCTGCGGCGTGGTCGAGCGCTTGGCGATGAACTTGAAGTCGACGACCGAGACGTTCGGGGTCGGCACGCGGATCGAGATGCCGTCGAGCTTGCCCTTGAGGTCGGGCAGCACGAGGCCGATCGCCTTGGCGGCGCCCGTCGAGGTCGGGATCTGCGACAGCGCCGCGGCGCGGGCGCGGTAGAGATCCTTGTGCATGGTGTCGAGCGTCGGCTGGTCGCCGGTGTAGGAG
>NZ_RZTO01000750.1:0-3017 GCF_003997225.1 Mesorhizobium sp. M2C.T.Ca.TU.002.02.1.1 | reverse complement strand
ATGCAGAGGAACGACATGATGACCAAATGCACGGATCCCGTGGTCCTCAATCTCTGGCATCCGGTGGGCGCAATCGCCGAGACCGTCCCTGGCGCCGTCCAGCAGACGGTGCTGCTCGAGGAGCGCCTCAGCTTTTCGGTCGGCGCGGATGGTGAACCGGTCGTCTGGCGCTCGCGGCCGGATCTGCGCCGCGCCGACCAGGTCGCGGCAGCCGACCGGCTGCCAGCCAAAAGCGCCTATGGTTATGTCTGGACCTCGCTGGGCTCGCCGCCGGCCGACCTCTTCCCGATCCCGGAATATGCCGAGCCGGACCGGCGCCGGCTCAATGCCGCGACCTTTGGCGTGAATGTCTCGGCGCCGCGCGCCATCGAGAATTTTCTCGACATGGGCCATTTCCCTTACGTGCATACCGACATCCTCGGCGCCGAGCCGCACACCGAGGTCAAGGAATACGATGTCGAGATCTCGGTCGACCGCGACGAGATTCTCGCCACGCGCTGCCGCTTCTTCCAGCCGATGGCTTCGACCGCCTCGGAGGGCGGTGCCGATGTCGACTATGTCTACCGCGTGCCGCATCCCTATTGCTCGGTGTTGTATAAATCGAGCCCGGTCGATGAGGCGCGACGCGACGTGATCGCCATCTTCCTGCAGCCGGTCGACCAGGAGCACGTGCGCGCGCATATGCTGCTTTGCGTGCTCGACGAGAACAGCGAAGACAAGGTGATCAAGCGCTTTCAGCAGACCATCTTCGGCCAGGACAAGCCGATCCTGGAGAACCAGGTGCCGAAGCGTCTGCCGCTCGATCCGCGCGCCGAGACGCCGATCCGCGCCGACAAATCGGCGATCGCCTACCGGCGCTGGCTCAGCCAGAAAGGCGTGACCTACGGGGTCATTCCGGCCGCGGCCTGACCAGAATATTTTTGGAGACGACGAATGCTGGAAGCAGCCAGAAGCCAGTGGCATCCGATCGCCGCTGCCCATGACCTACCGTTCCGCCATGTGTTCCATGGCCAGTTGCTCGGCCGCGAGTTCGCCGTCTGGCGGGCCGATGACGGCTACGTCAACATCTGGGAGAACCGTTGCCTGCATCGCGGCGTGAGGCTGTCGATCGGCATCAACGACGGCCGCGAGCTGAAGTGCCAATATCATGGCTGGCGCTATTCGAACCGCACCGCCGGCTGCACCTACATCCCCGCGCATCCGGCCGACGCGCCTGCCCGCACCATCACCAACCGCACCTTTCCGGCGGTCGAGCGCTATGGCCTTGTCTGGTCGTCCGAGGAACCGCTGGGCGAGGTGCCGGATGTCGCCGGCCTGGCGGAAGGCAAGCTGCTCGTGTTGCGCGGCATTGCGGTCAACGCGCCGGCCGCCAAGGTCGTCGAGAGGCTGAAGGCTTACCGCTTCCAGCCCAATGACGCGATCGGCGGCGACGGCGCTGAAATTGCCGTCGAAGCCGCCCAGGATTTTGCCATAGCACTGCGTTCGCGCGACGGCACCGCCGAGACGCTTGGCGTCTTCTTCGTCCAGCCGGTCGATTCCAACCGTTCGGTCATTCGTGGCGTGCTCGACCAGGGTGCCGAGGGCGCGGCGCGGATCGCCATCCTGCGCCACCACAACGAACGGCTTTCAAAACTGCGCGACGAAGTCGAACGCGATGTCGCCAACGCGCCGACGCCCGCACCGATCGAGCCGGTCTATGAAAGGGTCTCGGCCGAGCTTGCCGAAATGCCGGAACCGACCACGCATGGCCGCAAGGCGGCGCTGCGCGTCACGGTGGCCAGGAAGTGGCAGGCCGCTGATGGCATCGCTGGCTTCGAACTGCGGCCGGTCAAGGGCATCCTGCCGACCTTCCAGCCCGGTGCGCATATCGACATTCACATGCCGAACGGCGAGATCCGACAGTATTCGATCACCAACGGCCCCGGTGAAACCGGCAGCTTTGTCATCGGCGTCAAGCTGGAGCCGGACTCGAAGGGCGGCTCGAAATGCATGCACGAGACAGTGCGCGAAGGCGATGTGCTGGCGATCTCGGAACCGCGCAACAATTTTCCGCTGCGCCGCGACGCCATCAAGACGATCTTCGTCGCCGGCGGCATCGGCGTCACGCCGCTGCTTGCCATGGCGCAAGCGCTGAAGAACCAGGAGCTGACGCACGAGCTGCATTATTTCGCGCAAGGCGAGCAGCATCTCGCCTTTGCCGATCGGCTGGCCGGGCTCGGCGACGCGCTGAAGCCGCATCTCGGCCTGTCGCCGGACGCGACCGGCGCCGAGCTTCGCCGTGTGCTGGCCGAATACCGCAACGGCATGCATCTCTACATCTGCGGTCCCGGTCCGATGCTCGAGGCGGCACGCAGGATCGCGGCCGAGCAGGACTGGCCGGACAGCGCCGTGCATTTCGAATACTTCAAGAACACCAACAAGATCGACGACAGTTCGAGCTTCGAGGTGGCGTTGGCGCGGTCCTGCGTCACGCTGCAGGTGCCGGCCGGCAAGACGATCCTGCAGGTCATGCGCGAGAGCGGCATCGACGTGCCGTCCTCTTGCGAGCAGGGCGCCTGCGGCACCTGTGTCGCGACGGTGATAGAGGGCGAGCCGGACCATCAAGACGTTTATCTCAACGACGCCGAGCGCAAGGCTGGAACGAAGATCATGACCTGCGTCTCGCGCGCCAGATCGGCGCGCCTCGTTCTCGACATCTAGGAGCCGCCCATGATCACGCTTTACGACTACGAGCTGTCCGGCAATTGCTACAAACTGCGGCTGCTGATGAGCATCCTCGGCATCGACCACAAGACCGTGCCGGTCGACTTCTATCCTGGACGCGAGCACAAGTCGGAATGGTTCCTGAAGCTCAATCCACTGGGACAGTTGCCTGTGATCGACGATGACGGGCTGGTCCTGCGCGACGCCCAGGCGATCCTGGTCTACCTCGCATCGAAATACGATCCGTCCGGCACATGGTACCCCCGGGAGAACCCGGCCCTGCTCGGCGAGATCAGCCAGTGGCTGGCCTTTGC
>NZ_RZTO01000074.1:0-13102 GCF_003997225.1 Mesorhizobium sp. M2C.T.Ca.TU.002.02.1.1 | reverse complement strand
GCCCGAGGTCATGCGCCGGCACGAAAGGCCGGCGGCCCTGGCGCCATCCTCGATCAGCGAGACGATGCGGGCATCGAAGGTCACCGGCTCGAAACGCGCCAGGCTTTCGGCGTGGACGGTGACGCCGGCGCTTGCGGCCAACTTGTCGAGGATGGCGACGAGCGCCGCTTCCATCTCGCGAAGGTGCATCTCGTCGGGGTCGCGAAGGTCGATGGTGAAGGTCGCCCGCGACGGGATGACGTTGATGGCGTTGGGCTCGAAGGCCATGGTGCCAACAGTGGCGACGGTGCGCGTCGACGAAGCGCTGGCCCGGTCGGCGAGGAAGCCGATCACCTGCGCCGCGGCGACGCCGGCATCCCGGCGCATCGACATGGGCGTGGTGCCGGCATGGTTGGCCTCCCCGTCGATCGTGATGCGCTGCCAGGAAATGCCCTGCAGGTTTTCGACCGCGCCGACGGCGATGCCTTCGCGCTCAAGCACCGGCCCCTGCTCGACATGCAATTCGACATAGGCGTGCGGTTTGAGGAAACCGGGCTCGTGCTTGCCGGCATAGCCGATGCGCTCGAGCTCCTTGCCCAGCACCGTGCCGTCGGTGCCGACCGAGGCCAGCGCTTCCTCGAGGTCGCGGCCGCCGGCAAAGACCAGCGAGCCCATCATGTCGGGCGAAAAGCGCACCCCCTCCTCATTGGTGAAGGCGGCGACCACGAGCGGACGGGCCGGCGCGAAGCCGGCCTCCTTCAGGCTCTCGATCGCTTCGAGGCCGGCAAGCACGCCATAGCAGCCGTCATAAATGCCGGCGTCGATCACCGTATCGATATGCGAGCCGAGCATGACCGGCGACTGGCTTTCGTTGGCGCCATCCTTCCAGATGCCGAAGATGTTGCCGATGCGGTCGATGGCGACCTCAAGCCCAGCCTCCTCCAGCCAGCCGACGAGGCGGTCGCGGCCGAGCCTGTCCATGTCGGAGGCGGCGACACGGACCAGCCTGCCCTGCGCGTCGCGGCCGATTCCGCCGAGTTCCTGGATGCGGCCCAGAAGCCGGTCGGCGTTGATGGTCAGATTGCTCATGCCGGCAGTCTCGCGTTTGCGACCTCGTCCGGCGCCATGCCGACCAGTTCGGCATATCGGCCAGGATCCGTCGCGCCTTCGGAGTTGATGATGAGCACGCGCGAATTGGCGTCGAGGCCGAGCGCAGCGCGCATCTTGTTATCGCCGGCGGCGCGGATCAGCCCGGCGAGCCCGGCCCCGCCGCTCTCGCCCGAGACGATCGCCGGATCATTGCCCGAAGGCCGCGCCAGGCGGTTCATCACCGAGACGGCATCTTCCTCGTCCACGGTCATGAAAGCATCGCCAATCCGCGACAACACGCGCCAGGCGACCAGCGACGGCTCGTAGCATTCGAGCATCGCCATCACCGTCGGCTTGCTGTGCGCGATCGTCACCGGACGTCCGGCCTTGGCCGTCTCATAGACGCAGGCCGCCCGCGCCGGTTCGACCACGGTCACAGTCGGCCTCGCGTCGCCGAGCGCAATGGCGAGATGGCCGGCCACCGCCGCGGCGAAGCCACCGACGCCGGCCTGCAGGAAGACATGGGTGGGCGGCTCAGGCAAGCGTTTCAGCGCTTCGCGCACGATCACGGTGTAGCCCTGCATCACCAGTCCCGGGATGCGTTCGTAACCCGGCCAGGATGTGTCGGAGACGACGGTCCAGCCGCGCTCGGCGGCGACGCGGGCGGCTTCCCTGACCGACTGGTCGTAATCGCCGGCGACGCGCACCATCTCGGCGCCGAAGCGGGCGATGGCCGCCACGCGTTCGTTGCTGACGCCCGAATGGACGAAGATGACCGAGCGCGCGCCGACAAGGCCGGCGCCCTGCGCCACCGAGCGTCCATGGTTGCCGTCGGTCGCGCAGGCGAAGGTCATTTGCGCGGCGATCGCCTTCACCTCAGGCTTGCGCAGGTCCTCGACCGCGACGGCGTGGCCGAGCCGCCTGCCGGCCTCCTCCAGGACCAGATGCATCACGGCATAGGCGCCGCCCAGGGCCTTGAAGCTGCCGAGGCCGAGGCGCTTGCCCTCGTCCTTGATGTGGAGCGCACCGATGCCGAGTTCGGCCGCCAGCGAGGGCAAGGCATGAAGCGGCGTCTCGGCATGGTTGTCGCGCGCGGCAAGGAAGCGCCCGGCCTCCTCGGCGCCGGCGAGCCCAAGCGTCGCGGCGTCTTCCTCGGTCAGCGGCTGGCGATGGTCGGGGTGGCGGTTGAGCAGGAACATGGGTTTCTCCGTCTTGATGGCTGAAATTTATTGCAAGCCAGGCGAGAAAGGCGCTCTGTTTCGGCCCTTGAAATGCAAGTTTGTTTCGTTTGGAACACTGCCATGTCTATTTCGCCCGACCTCGACGCCTTCGACCGTGCCATCCTCGCCATCCTGCAGAAGGACAACGCCACGCCGCAACGCGCCGTCGGCGAGGCGGTGAACCTCTCGGCGCCAGCCGTGCAGCGACGCATCAAGCGCATGGAGGAGACGGGCGTCATCCGCGCCAATGTCGCGCTGGTCGATCCGGCCAAGGTCGGCCACCCGATCACCATATTCGTCGAGGTCGAGGTGGAGAGCGAGCGCGCCGAGTTGATCGATGCCGCCAAGCGCGGCTTCGCGGCGGTCCCGGAAGTGCAGCAATGCTACTACGTCACCGGCGAGGCCGACTTCATCCTCGTCGTCACGGTGGCCACCATGGCCGACTACGAGGCACTGACCAGGCGGCTGTTCTTCGAGAACAACAATGTGAAACGGTTCCGCACGTTTGTTGCGATGGACCGCGTGAAGGTTGGGCTTGAGGTACCGGTGGGGTGAGGCGCCTCGCGCCTTCGTCATTCCAGGGCGAAGCGACGCGCGCAGACACTAGAATCCGTGCCGTTACCTCAACGCGTCGCAACGATGCAGAATTCGCCTATTGGTGACGGAGTTCAAGGATTCCATTCTTCCATCGCTGCATCCTTTGGCCGACGTCACGGCATGGATCCTCGGGTCTACGCGTCCGCTTCGCTCCCGCTCCGCCCGTGGATGACGAAGTTGAGGGGCCCCGCGAACTCACTCGCTCAGCCCTTCAGCCCCAGCCACCGGGCATAGATCTCGCCGACGATCCCGCGCCGGAAGATCAGCACGCAGACCATGAAGATCAGGCCGGTGGCGATGGTCACCGGGAAGCCGGACGTCGCCAGCGTGTTCTCCAGCCCCACGACGAGGCCCGCTCCCACCACCGGGCCGACCATGGTGCCGATGCCGCCGAGCAGCGTCATCAGGATCACCTCGCCCGACATCTGCCAGGTGACGTCGGTGAGCGTGGCGAACTGGAAGACGATCGCCTTCGTAGCCCCTGCAAGACCGGCGAGCGCGGCCGACATGACGAAGGCGGCGAGCTTGTAGCGGCCGACCGAATAGCCGAGCGAAATGGCGCGGTTCTCGTTCTCCCTTATTGAGCGCAGGATCATGCCGAAGGGCGAGTTGACGATGCGCCAGATGGCGAAGACGCCGATGAGGAAGATCGCGAGCACGAAGAAGTACATGGCCATCGGCGCGTTCAAATCGACGATTCCGAGAAGCGTTCCGCGCGCAACGCCCTGGATGCCGTCCTCGCCTTCGGTGAAGGACGCCTGCACGCAGAAGAAATAGAACATCTGCGCCAGCGCCAGCGTGATCATGGCGAAATAGATGCCCTGGCGGCGGATGGCGAGGAAGCCCATCACGAGGCCCATCAAGGCGGCGCCCGCGGTGCCGAGCAGGATGCCGGCTTCCGGCGGCCAGCCCCAGGCTTTGACCGCATAGGCGCAGAAATAGGCGGCACCGCCGAAGAAGGCGGCGTGGCCGAAGGAGAGCAGGCCCGTGTAGCCGAGCAGCAGGTTGAAGGCGCAGGCGAAGAGCGCGAAGCACAGCATCTTCATGACGAAGATCGGATAGATGACGAAGGGCGCTGCGATCAGCGCCACGATACCCAGTGCCACCAGCGCCCGTTCCAGCCTGACGGAGGCGGCGGCGCGTTCCGCGTGAAGGGTCGCCTCGCTCATCTCAGGCGTCCCTTCCGAACAGGCCGGCCGGCCGCAACAGCAGAACAACCACCATGATGACGAACACGACGAGGTTTGAGGCCTCGGGATAGAAAACCTTGGTCAGCCCCTCGGCGAGGCCAAGCATGTAGCCGGTGACGATGGCGCCGAGGATCGAGCCCATGCCGCCGACCACCACGACGGCGAAGACGACGATGATCAGGTCCGAGCCCATCAGCGGGCTGACCTGATAGACTGGCGCGGCGAGAATGCCGGCAAGGCCCGCAAGGGCCGCGCCCAGCCCGTAGGTGAGCGTGAGCAGCAGCGGCACGTTGACGCCGAAGGCCTGAACCAGTTCCGGGTTCTCGGTCGCGGCGCGCAGATAGGAGCCGAGCCTGGTCTTCTCGATCAAAAGCCAGGTGCCGATGCAGACGATGAGCGAGGCGACCACCACCCAGCCGCGATAATTGGGCAGGAACATGAAGCCGAGATTGGTGCCGCCGGCAAGCAGCGTCGGCACGGCGTAGGGATTGCCCGAGACGCCGTAATAGTAACGGAACACGCCTTCGATGACCAAGGCTAGGCCAAAGGTGAAGAGCAGGCCGTAAAGCGGGTCGAGACGATAGAGGTGCGACAGCGCCACGCGCTCCACCGCCATGCCGAACAGACCGACGATCAGCGGCACAAGGACCAGCGCCGGCCAGTAGCCGATGCCGAGATGCACCAGCAGCAGGTAGCCGATGAAAGCGCCCAGCATATAGAGCGCGCCATGGGCGAAGTTGATGATGCGCAAGAGGCCGAAGATGACGGCGAGGCCCAGGCTGAGCATGGCATAGAAGGAGCCATTGATGAGGCCGACCAGAAGCTGTCCCAGGAGCGCCTGGAGGGGGATGCCGAAGACCGTCAACATGGCGCGATCATACTCCCAGCACCTCGTGCAGCTTGTCGGTATGCGCGGAAAGCTGGCCGACCGGGAAGCCTTCGACCACCTTGCCATGGTCCATCAGATAGAAGCGGTCGGCAATGCGGGCAGCGAAGCGGAAGTTCTGCTCGACCAAGAGGATGGTCATGCCGCGCTTCTTCAGCGTCGCCAGCAAGTCGCCGATGCGCTGGACGATGACCGGCGCCAACCCTTCCGTCGGCTCGTCGAGCAGAAGCACTTCGACGCCGGTCCGAAGAATGCGGGCGATCGCCAGCATCTGCTGCTCGCCGCCGGAAAGCTTCGTGCCCTGGCTGTTGCGGCGCTCTTTCAAATTGGGGAAGAGCTCGAAGATCTCCTCCACGCTCATGCCGCCCTTGGCCACGACCGGCGGCAGGATGAGATTCTCGTCGACGGTCAGCGTGGCGAAGATGCCGCGCTCCTCCGGCACGAAGCCGATGCCTTGATGGGCGACGCGGTGCAGCGGCAGGCCGATCAGTTCCTTGCCGTTGAAGGTGACGCTTCCCGTCCGCTTGCGGATCAGCCCCATGATGGCGCGCAGCGTCGTCGTCTTGCCGACGCCGTTGCGGCCGAGCAGCGTCACGGTCTCGCCGCGCATGACGTCGAGGTTGACGCCATGCAGCGCATGGCCCTCGCCATACCAGGCGTGGAGGTCGCGCACGGCAAGCAGCGGCTCACTCATGTCCGACCCTCTTCATGCTCCGTCCCCATATAAGCGACGCGCACGCGCTCGTCCTGGCTGACGGTGGCATAGTCGCCGGCCGCCAGCACCTGGCCGCGCTGCATGACGGTGATCCAGTCGCAGAGATCGGCGACGACGGTGAGATTGTGCTCGACCATCAGCACGGCGCGGTCTTTCGCCAGCGAGCGGATGATGCCGGAGATCATGCCGACATCCTCATGCCCCATGCCGGCCATCGGCTCGTCGAGCAGAAGCACTTTCGGATCGAGAGCCAGCGTGGTGGCGATCTCCAGCACGCGCTTCCTGCCATAGGAGAGATCGCCGGCCAGGCGATGCGCGGCGTCATCCAGCCCGACGATGGCAAGCAGCTCGCGCGCCCTTGGCGTGAGCTGGTCGAGCGCGGAGAGCGAACGCCAGAACTGGTAGCCCAGCCCGCTTGGACGCTGCAGCGCGACCCGCACGTTGTCCAGCACGGTGAGATGCGGGAAGATCGCCGATATCTGGAAGGAGCACACGAGGCCCATGCGCGCCACTCTTGCCGGCGGCGTGCGGGTGATGTCGGTGCCGAGCAATTCGATCCTGCCGCTGGTCGGCTGCAGGAATTTGGTCAGCAGGTTGAAGATGGTCGTCTTGCCGGCGCCGTTCGGGCCGATCAGCGCATGGATCCTGGCGTGGTGGACGTCGAGGTCGACATCCTTGACCGCGACGAAGCCGGCAAAGTCGCGCCGCAGACCGCGGGCGGAAAGCACCACCCGCGGCGTCTTATCAGTGCCGTCCGGGCGGACAGCGGTGGTTGTGTCGAGCGTCACTTGGTGACGAGCGGGCAGCCGCTGTCCTCGGCCTTCATGAAAGCCTTGTCGCCCGGAATGGTCGCCAGATAGGTGTAGTAATCCCAGTCCTTCTTCGACTCCTCCGGTTTCTTGACCTGGTAGAGATACATGTCGTGCACCATCGAGCCGTCGGCCTGCACCTTGCCGTTGGCGGTGAAGACGTCGTTGACCGGCATTTCATGCAGTTCCTTGGCCACCGCCTCTGTCTCGTCGGTGCCGGCCTTGTCGATGGCCTTGAGATACTGCGTCACCGCCGAATAGGTGCCCGCCTGGATCATGTTCGGCATGCGGTTGGTGCGCTTGAAGAAGCGTTGGGCGAATTCGCGACTCTTGTCGTCGCGATCCCAGTAATAGCCTTCGGTCAGCACCACGCCCTGCGCCGCCTGCAGGCCAAGCCCATGCACTTCGGCGAGCGTGAAGAGAAGCGCGGCCAACCGCTGACCGCCGGCGACGATGCCGAACTCGGCCGCCTGCTTGATCGAGTTGGAGGTGTCGAGGCCGGCATTGGCAAGGCCGACGATCTTGGCGCCGGAGGACTGCGCCTGGAGCAGGAAGGAGGAATAGTCGGTGGAGCCGAGCGGATAGCGCACCTCGCCCAGCACCTTGCCGCCGCTCGCCTCGACGAGCTTCGCGGTCTGGTCCTTCAGCGAATAGCCGAAAGCATAGTCGACGGTGATGAAATACCAGCTGTCGCCACCCTGCTTGACCAGCTCGCCGCCGGTGCCGACGGCCTGCGAGTGCGTGTCATAGGCCCAGTGGAAACCGTAAGGCGAACACTGCTTGCCGGTGAGGTCGGTGGCGGCGGCGCCGGTGACGATGTCGATCTTCTTCTTTTCCTTGGAAAGCCCTTGGACGGCCAAGGCCACGGAGGATGTCGTGAGCTCCATGATCGCGTCGACCTGCTCGGTATCGTACCACTGGCGCGCGATGTTGGAGGCGATGTCGGGCTTGTTCTGATGGTCGGCGCTGACGATCTCGATCGGCGCGCCCTGCACCTTGCCGCCGAAATCCTCGACCGCCATCTTGGCAGCCTCGACCGACCACTTGCCGCCGAAATCGGCATAGACGCCCGACTGGTCGTTCAAGATGCCGATCTTGACCTTGCCGTCGGAAATCTGGCCGGCCGCGGCCGGCATTGCGGTCGCCGCGAGCAGCGCGACCGAGACGAGACAGGATGCTTTCACTGGTGGTTCCTCCCTGGTGGCCAACCACAGGAAACGCGGCGGCCTCGCGATGGTTCAATGGTTGCGTCCGATATCTTGGAAGATGCGGGGTTCGCGCCCCGATTGCCCTCCTCTGCCCGACCGTGCCACCGCCCTGGATGCGCGAACCTAGCATCACATTTCGCGGGCCTGGAATGCTATTTTCGTAGCATGGCGGATGGATGGGCGCGGTCACAGCAGCGTGACCCTCGCCGGCCTCAAACACCAAGTTGCCCGCACCTCGCGGCCGCTCATGTTGGCGTCGAAGACTTTCGTGCCGGGGTCTAAGCGCTTCGCTTCGTGTGCGGGCTGACGAAGACCGCCTGCTCACCACGGCAGCTTGTTGCCATCGCGAAAAAAGCCGCCTGTCGGGCCTTCGTCCGGCAAGGTCGCGGCCCAGATGATGCCGGCAGCACCTTGCGCGACGGGACGGCCGCCATGGCCGCCCATGTCGGTCGCGACCCAGCCGGGGCAGATCGAATTGACCAGCACGCCTGCGCCGCGCAGCTCGGCCGCCAGGATGCGGGTCAGCGCGTTGAGCGTCACCTTGCTGGTCGAATAGGCAGGCGCGCCGGCGCCCATCGAAGCGAGCGAGCCGCCTTCCGACGAGACGTTGACCAACCGGCCATGGCCGGAGGCGCCAAGCAACGGCGCGAAGGCGGCAGCGACGCGCCAGGCGCCGAAGACATTGGTTTCGAACGCCTCGCGGATCGTCTTCCAGTCGGGCCTCAGCGCCCGTGCGGAGGGGTCGTAATGGATGGCGGCGTTGTTGACCAAAACGTCGAGCCGTCCGAAGCGGCGCTCGACCTCGGCCGCGGCGCGGTCGGCCGCATCCAGCGCGGCGACATCCAACGCGATCGCCCCCACCTGGCCGCCAAGCGTCTTCGCCGCCGCCTCGCCCTTGGCGAGGTCGCGCGCGCCGATGAGCACGGTGAAGCCGAGTTCCGCGAGCTGGCGCGCCGTTTCCAAGCCGATGCCGCGGTTGCCGCCGGTGACAAGCGCCACCTTGCCGGAATGATTCCTATTGCTGGTCATTGCTGCTGCTCCTTGCGTCGCTCACCAAGATGGCATCGATCGCGCCGGTTGATTAGGGCGCAGAGCTCGCACGCATCGTTCGATCGGATTTATGAATGACGCCTGAGCGTTGGCGGCCTCCGGCCCGCCAGACACAATCTGGAAACAAGATTCAACAGTCGGGAAAAACTCGCGAAAAAAGCGGCTGTCATAAGCGGTACCGGAGCAGCCGAATTTGTGGCGCGCGACAACAGACATCTTAACCCAAGGATTGCCGATCATGAAAAAGACCCTTCTTTCCGCACTCGGCCTTGCCGTCGCGCTCGCTTTCGCGGTGCCGGCCGCCAATGCCCAGACCACCACGACGACGACCACTGCTCCGGCGACGACCACGGCTCCGGCGGCCACCACCGAAGCCGCGAAGCCGGCGGCGACCGATGCCGCCAAGCCGGCCGCCAACGGCCCGCACAAGAAGCATCATCGCAAGCATCACCGTCATCATGCTCGCAAGCATCATCACGTGAGGAAGCACTCGAAGCATCACGCCAAGAAGCACCACGTGAAGAAGCACCACGTGCGCAAGCACCATGCGAAGAAGCATGTTGCGAAGAAGGCCGTGTAAGACCGACGCGTTTCGAACTTTATGACCGGATGATCCGGAACCGCTTCAAAAAGGGTTCAGGATCATCGCTTCCCGAAAACGCCGCCCCCTTCCGGGCGGCGTTTTTGGGTTATTTCTTCTTCTGCGGATGGGGGGTCTCGCCGCGCTTCAGCATCGCCACCAGATCGGCGATCTTCTTCTTGCGCCCCGCCTCGGTCTTCATGTTGTGAGTGCGGAAGGCGAGCGCGAAACGGTTCTGGGCAGAAAGCGTTTCCAGCATTGCCTTCGCCTTCGGCTCGGCATCAATCGCGGCCTGCAGGTCCGGCGGAATGACCATCTCCTTCGAGCCGGCATAAGCGCGGTCCCAGCGGCCGTCCGCCTTGGCCGCCTCGACCTCGCGCAGGCCATGCTCGGTCATGCGGCCCTCCTCGATCAGGCGCGCGACATTGTCGATGTTGATCTTGCTCCAGATGCTCTTTTTGCCGCGCGGCGTGTAGCGCTGCAGGAAGCTCTTGTCGTCGAGCGACTTGCGCACCGCGTCGATCCAGCCGAAGCAGAGCGCGACGTCGATCGCCTCCTTCGGCGTGACCGATGCCAGCCCCGAACCGACCTTGTGGACCTTGATCCAAACCTCGCTTTCGCCGGCATGGTTTTCGGCCAGCCACGCATAGAAGCTGCCGGCATCGCGGAACTCGCGCACCTTGTCCGGATCGACCTTGATCGGGGCCATCGCCACCTCTGCCGCATTGCTGACCGGGAGACAGTCTCGCCGATTCCACGGCCCATGTAGCCTCCTCTGTTGCCAGTTTCTGTCAGCAGAAGCCGGCACCAAGGCCGATGGAGGGTAATCCGGCGGTCTGGCGCTACAGGATCTTCGCCAGGAAGCTCTTCGTGCGGTCCCTTTGCGGATCCGAGAAAAGCGCCTTCGGCGCCCCCTCCTCGACGATCATGCCGTCATCCATGAAGATCACCCGGTGCCCGACCTCGCGGGCAAAACCCATCTCATGGGTGACGACGACCATCGTCATGCCCTCGACGGCGAGGGTCTTCATGACCTGAAGCACCTCGCCCACCATTTCGGGATCGAGCGCGGAGGTCGGCTCGTCGAAGAGCATGACCGCCGGTCCCATCGCCAGCGAGCGCGCGATCGCCACGCGCTGCTGCTGGCCGCCGGAAAGCTCGTCGGGGTAACTTTGTTCCTTGCCGACGAGGCCGACCTTGGCCAGCAATTCGCGCGCGACCCTGTTGGCCTCCTCGACAGGGATCTTCTTGACCTTGCGCGGGCCGATCGTGACGTTCTCCAGAATGGTCAGGTGCTTGAACAGGTTGAACTGCTGGAACACCATGCCGACATGCTGGCGCAGCTGGTGGATGTTCGTCTTCGGATCGGTCAGCACCATGCCGGCGATCTCGATCTCGCCGCTGGTTGCCTTCTCCAACCCGTTCAGGCAGCGCAGGAACGTGCTTTTGCCGCTTCCCGACGGGCCGATGACGACGACGACCTCCTTTTCCTCCACATGGGTGGTTATCCCCTTGAGGATCTCGTTGTGGCCGAAGGACTTGTGAAGGTCCTTAACGTTTATCAACTTGAAGCCTCCTCTCCAGGTAGGACGAGAACTTCGACAGCGAGAAGATGAGGACGAAGTAGAGGGCGGCGATCAGCCCCCAGATGGCGAAGGACGCGAAGGTCTCGGCGATCACGATCTCGCCCTTGTAGACCAGCTCGGCGATGCCGACCGGCGCCAGCAGCGAGGTGTCCTTGATCGTCTGGGCAGCCTGGTTGACCAGCGGCGGAATCATCCGCTTGAACGCCTGGGGCAGGACGATATAGCGCATCGTCTGGAAGCCGTTCATGGCGATCGACTGCGCCGCCTCCTTCTGGCCCCGGTCGACGCCGAGGATGCCGGCGCGAATGATCTCGGTGACATAGGCGCCCTCGTTGAGGCTGAGCGTGAAGGCGGCGGCGAGGATGGGATAGGTGAGCTGCCCGAACCACTGGTTGACGGGCAGGATCGCCGGCAGGCCGAGCACGATGAAGAAGAGCTGCACCAACAGCGGGGTGGATCGGAAAATCTCGACATAGCCGGTGGCGATCCAGCGCAGCGGCGCGATTGTCGACAGGCGCATCAGCGCCGCGAACAGGCCGATGACCACCATCAGGAGGATAGCGACGATCGAATACTGGATGGTGAGCCGCAGGCCATCGAGGATGACGGGTAGGTTTTGCCAGATGGAGCCCATGGACCGTGCCTTGGAATGCTATTTCCCGCCTGCCTCGCCGGCGGAGCGCATGGCTCAAGCCACGCGCACCCTCTGGCCGGACAGGCCGGGAAGCTGAGGGAATCCGCCGTTCGGTCGATCCGAACGGTCCTCAGCCCGAAATCGCAACGGAGGCCGGTTTTTGCACCTCATTGACGACGCCGCTGGTGTCGCCTCCAAAATATTTCTCGAAAAGCTTCTGGTATTCACCGTTCTGCTTGATCTTGGCCAGGCCGGCATTGATCTTTTCGACCAGCTCCGGCTTCTGCTTGCTGATGGCGATGCCGTAATATTCGCCGGTCAGCAGCGGTCCGACGGTCTCGACGTTGTCGTGGCCGGCCTTGAAGTTGACGTTGACGGGATTGTCGAAGATGACCGCGTCCGCGCCGCCGGTCTCGAGCGCCTGGTAGGCGGCATCGATGCTCTGGAACTGTTTCACATAGTCCGTCGCGAAGCCGTGGCTGGTCAGATAGTCGACGGACGAGGTTGCCTTCTTGGTGGCGACCACATGGCCCTTGAGGTCGTCGAAGCCCTTGATGCCGGAGTCCTTCTTCACCAGCACCGACAAGCCGGATTTATAGTAGGCGTCGCTGAAATCGACGTTCTGCATGCGGCTGGTCTTGATGGTTATCCCTGCAACCGCGGCATCGATCGAGCCGGCCTGCAGGCTTGGGATGATGCCGTTGAACGGCAGCGTTTTCAGGCTGACCGTCATGTCCTCGGCCTTGGCGATCGCCTTGATCATGTCGATGTCGAAGCCCGTGACCTCGCCATTCGTCTCGGTCTCGAATGGCGGGAAGGTCGTGTCGGCGCCGACCACTATGTTGGTTGCGGCACTTTGTGCCGCCGCCATGGGCGTTGCGCCGAACGAGAATAGGAGGCCGGAAACCAGCGACGTGGCCAGCATGATAAGCGACTTGTTGTTCACAGATGTCTCCTTTCGGCGGGCATTCGTCAGCCTGAATACGTCGACGATCAGGAGTGCGCGCGATGCATGAACTCGGAGCCCGTACTGTGCATCTGGAACGGGCAGCGCCCAAGTCAAGGCTGCCCAAATTGCGGTTTCCTCGCGCAGGACCGCGAGGAGCCGGATTTCCCGCGCGGCCAGGTCTCGCGACCGTTTACGCCAGAGCCTGAGCTGGCAGTCGGCGAGCCCGTCGGCCTCGCCATCGGAGTTTCCGATGGCGCCATCGGTTTCTTCCGTTTCCGCTTCGCGCTGCGACCTGCCAAACCCTCTCCATGCAGAGGAAAGGCATGGACATGGACAAGCAAAGAATCCTGGTCGTCGGCGGCAGCTCGGGTATGGGGCTGGCGCTTGCCAAGCGCTGCCTCGCGGAAGGCGCGCACGTCATCGTCGCCGGGCGCGGCGAAGCGAAGCTGAGCGCGGCGCGGGAAGCGCTCGGCCGCCGAGATACACTGGAAACGGCGGTGGCCGACATCGGCCGCGAGGATGAGGTCGCCGCGCTGTTTCGGCGCATCGGCCGGCTCGACCATATCGTCAGCACCGCCGGTGCAATCGAGGGCGCCTACCGGCTGCTGCC
>NZ_RZTO01000749.1:0-3028 GCF_003997225.1 Mesorhizobium sp. M2C.T.Ca.TU.002.02.1.1 | reverse complement strand
GGTTCCGGCATCCTCGGACGTCCATTGCGAAATCAGTTCGATCGCCAGGGCGTCCGCTCCGGTGGTGATGTGGTCGTGCCGGAAAATCGTCGCGCCGGTGGCGACATCGTCATTGTCGACGCAGTCCATGAGGAAGTAGCGCACTCCCTTCCCTTGCTGATCGTCCACATAGCCGCGCGCGAATTCGACACCGCGATGCAGGACGCGATGCGGCAAAAGCCCGACGGTCTCGGCGGTCTGGCGCTGCAGCACCCTGGCCATGTCGGGGTCGTTCATGGGCGTGATCGGATCGGAGCGCTTGATCGATTCCGAAATCAGGCGATCCTTGTAGAACATGTATCCCTCGTGCACGTAGGTGCGCAGGTCGGGATAGCCAGGTCCAAACACCAGGCGCCGCTGCCCGTACTTCCCGATGAGCAGATCGCCGCAAGGGCCGATATTGCCCTCGTCGGTGGAATCGAATGTCGAGCAGTATTTATAGAAGATATGCTCGACGCCGATCTCGTCGAGCATAGTCGTCAAGCCGTCGAGCGCCGCGACCGCCCGCGCCGGCGGCATGAATCGCAGCCGGGTCGCGATGACGAGAACCTCGCCATCGGCCGCCTCATGCAGAACGGCCGTGTCGCAAACATAGAAGACCGGAATACCGAGCTTCTCCAGATTGCTGGCGACAAAAAGCCCGCCGGTGAAGTCATCGGCGATTACGGCGATCCTGACGCTCATCGAGCACCCTGTTGTTCATGGCTGAGGCCTGTGCATCCTGCGGCTTTGCCGCGGCGAATAGTCGATTTTCTTGCGCTTTCCGGTGGACCAGCGCCTTCAAACGCCGGTCGCTGAAGCGCGGTTGCTCAAAGCGAATGGTGGAGCCTCAAGCCGGCTTCGTGCCAGTCCAGCGCGACGAGCCTTGCATGGTGCGAAAGCGTCACGAAGCACGTCCGCCGATCGGCCCCGCCGAAACACAGATTGGTGACGAGGAGATCGGGCACGGGATGCACGACAGGTTGGCTGCCAAGACCTCTGAACTCCAGTATGGCGCACAGATCGAGCGCCGCCGCGCAGACCGCGCCGGACTCTGCGACGGCCAGCCCATCGAAGCGGGCGAGCCCTCCGGGACTGGCAAAGAGCGTTCCTCCCGCCGGCGAGGGCCAGGACCGTTTGCCGACCCGCCCCGGGCCTTCGACCGTCCACGACCAGATGCGTCCGGTATAGGTTTCGGCCACGTAGAGCGTCTTGCCGTCGGGCGACAAGGCGATGCCGTTCGGCGAGATGAGACCGGCGATGACTTCCCTGATCTCGGAACCGTCGCCGGCCGCCCAATAGACCGCGCCGAGATCCATGTCGCGCCGCCGGCGCTTGCCCATGTCGGTGAACCAGAAGCCGCCTGTCCCGTCGAACACCAGATCGTTCGGCCCGCGCAGCGGATATTCGCCGCACCGGTCGTAGAGGCGCTGCAGCCGCCCGCTGGTCAGGTCGACGACGTCGATGCTCCCCGTCTCATAGTTTGCGCGCTGCGGCCCGCTGCGCAGCCGGCCGGGCTCAACCTCTATCCAATCGACGCCACCATGGTTGCAGACATAGATCCTGCCGTCGGGACCGAGCGCGGCGCCGTTCGGCCCGCCGGGCACTTTGGCGATCACCGACACCTCTCCGGCGGCGGACACCTGCTTCAGGCTTTCGTCGGCGATGTCGACCACAATGACGGAGCCGTCGGGCATGGCGACGGGGCCTTCCGGGTATACCAGCCTGTCAGTAACGACGCGCATAGGACCTTCGACATCCTTCAAATGGGACAGCGCCACGCCATGTCGGCCGGACGCGTTTGGATCGAGCGCCGGGCGAAGGCCCGGCACGGCTTCATGCTGCCCGCGCGGCTTCCATCAACTGGCGGGCGAAAAGGTCTTCATCCACATTGCGGCCGCTGAGAACGACGACGAAAGTGCGTCCTTCGGTCTTGTCGCGCGCGGCCAGCAGGGCGCCCAGGGCAAGCGCGCCGCTTGGCTCCGTCACCAATCCGAACGCCTCGAACGCGGCGCGCATGCCTTGCCTTGCATCGTCATCCGTCGCGGTGATGACGCCCGACAGCCGCCTCCTGTTGATCTCGAAGGTGAGCTCGCCCGGGGTCAGCGACAGCAGCGCGTCGCAGATTGTTTCCCCGGATGCGGGCACGCTGACGCGTTGGCCGCGAACAAGGCTCTGCGCCGTGTCGTCATAGCCAGCCGGTTCGACTCCCCAGATTTCAGTCGCGGGCGACAGGACGGCCAGCGCAAGCGCGCTTCCGGCGATCAGACCGCCCCCGGAACATGCGGCGGCGAATCCGTCGATGCGAACGCCCGAGGCGGCAGCCTCCCTGGCAGCCTCGTAAGCGATCGTCGCGGCGCCGGCGACGATATGCGCGTCATCGAATGCCGGGACATAGACAAGTCCCTGGCTTTCGCGCCAATGCCTGACAAGCTCCGCCCTGTCGGCCGAGCGACGATCATAGGCGACGATCTCGGCGCCCAGCGCGCGCGTCTGTTCGATCTTGTTGAGCGGCGCGTCCGCGGGCATGAGGATCACGGCTCGCGCCCCGGCAGCCCTCGCGGCCCAGGCAACAGCGCGCCCGTGATTGCCTGACGACAACGCCAGCACACCGCGCGCGAGCTCGTCGGAAGACAATCGCGATATGCGGTTCCAGGCGCCGCGCACCTTGAAACTTCCGGTCGGCTGCAAAGTCTCGGCCTTGACCAGCAGCCGGCCGCCGACACGCTCGTTCAGCCGCTCGCTCTCCATGAGTGGAACCTTGAGCAGGATCGGAGCCAGCCTGCGGGCGGCGTCCTCGATCGCGGCGATGCCGGGGATCCGTCCTTCGGCGATCGCGGCGGGACCTGTTTCGGCAGACGTATCGGCAGCATCAGCGATCACGGTTTTGATCCATCATAAGCGGGTTTCCGGAACTCCGGCGGTTGATAGCGGGCGCGGCCGCGGCGGCCGGGATCCGTTCGATCACTTCGACCTGGCGCGACGCGACGCAAGCATCGTCGCGCCGATC
>NZ_RZTO01000748.1:0-3029 GCF_003997225.1 Mesorhizobium sp. M2C.T.Ca.TU.002.02.1.1 | reverse complement strand
GTTCTCGACCCTGGGCACGCCGAACACTCTCGGGACTCCGGACGCAGCCGCCATGAACAGTGCGGTGGCTCAGATGTCCGGCACGAAATTGGCCCGGATGAAGAAGCGTTGCGCTGACGTGCTCTCCAGCGAAGGAGCTTATGACAAGGATCTCAGGACGCTTTGCCTGATGATTTCGCGCCGTTAACGCATGCAGCAAGGCAACAGCCAACCGGGAAGCGTCGAACCGGCCGTGAGGCTCTGCGGCACACTCCTACGGCGTCGCCGGTTGCGGCGGCGCGCTGACGAGAACCTCCGGCCAGTCGGAGAGCCTGCCGCCTTCGGTGGCGGGCTTTCTGCCTGCCCGTCACCGCGGGCGGTTCCAGCGGCCTGTTAACTACACTTGCATTGAAGCTAATGTATTAGGACTTCGTTTGCGCTCCCGCTGCACAATGGGCCCAACTGCAGTGGGAGCAATGCCATGCGCATCGATTTGTCCCCGACGAGTTGGGGCAGGGTCGTGGTGGTCACCTTCGCCGGCACCGCCTTTTTCATTGCGACTGCCTTCTTCGTCGATTCCTTCAACTTTCCGTCGCTGTCGCCGCAGGCGCTGCTGTGGGCGAAGCTCACGGACCTGTTCCTGCCGCTCGTCCTTGGTGGTTCCTTCCTGTTCTTCCTGATGTGGAAGATGCGCCAGCTCGCGATCGCCCAGAAGGAGCTCAGCATCGTCGCGGCGACCGACAGCCTGACGGCCGTCTTCAATCGAGGTGCCTTCTCGATGCTGGTGGAGGCCTATCTCGACCAGGCACGCAGCCATGACGTCGCCGATTCCGGCGCGCTGCTGATCGTCGATGCCGACCATTTCAAATCGATCAACGACCGTCTCGGCCATGACTGCGGCGACCAGGCGCTGAAGCTGATCGCCAGCACGATCCAGGGGCAACTGCGCGGCGCCGACATTGTCGGCCGCATCGGCGGCGAGGAATTCGCGGTCTTCCTGCCGGGCGCCGACGCGACGCGCTCCTTCCTGGTCGCGGAATCGATCCGGCTGCGCATCCGCGAGGCCGGGTTCGCGCCCGGCGGCCAGCCATGGCCGCTCTCGGTCAGCATCGGCGGCATCGCCTTCAGCGGTCCAACGACCTATCACGATATGTTCCAGGTCGCCGACAGGCATCTCTACAAGGCGAAATCGAACGGACGCGATCAGGTGAGCTTCGAAAGTCCGCGCGGCGTGCCGTCGGGAGACGTCGCCGGCACGATCCACTGAACGGCTCTTCGCTCAGGAGTTCGGGCTGAACCGCCCTCAACGCCGGCTGCGGTTGAGCAGGGGCCTGTGCTGGCGGATCAACTGGCGCTCGATATCGAGATAGGGCCTGACCAGGCCCGCCGCGGTCGGGGTCGGTTCCGGCTGATGCACCACCGCCGTCAGCATGCCGTGTTCGGTGAGCAGGCTCAGCCATTTCAGCGCTTCCCATTTGGGCGTCGCGCCGCCGCGGCCCGCGAGGCTGCGGTTGATGTATCCCGGATAGGAAAGCAGGCGCTTGCCCGCCGAGGCGCCGCAAGTGCCGATCCTGACCGGCTTGCCCTCGGCGGTGATCCAGGCATAGACGGCTTCGCCGAGCTCGCACGCCTTGGGGTCGGTTATCGTCACCCGGATCGACGACCTGTCCCGGCTGAGCCGCATTTCCGCCGCCGGCTTGAAACGCTCGCGATCGAGAAACATCCGCCCTCCTAATGCATGTCGCCCGGAAGTGTGCAGCGGTTCCGGGACAACGACATGCATCAAAACAAAGACTTGAAGCGCGTCCGCAACTGACACGGTGAATGTCAACGGTCAGTGCGCTGTTTCACGCAGCGGTCGAATAGTTTCACGGGATTTCGCAGCACCGCCATCAACGGTCCGTTCATCCTTTAACGGCTAGTGTCGGACACTGGCCTCAGCCGATCCGCGAGCGACCGTGTTCGATCTCATCGACTACAAGGCGGTGCTGGTCATCGCCCTCATCTTCATTCCGCTGGAGCAGCTCCTGCCGCTGCATGCCGAGCAATCGGCGACGCGCCGGCATTGGCTGAACGACGTCTTCTATCTGCTCTTCAACGGCATCGTCATCAAGTTCGGCATGCTGCTGGTGATCGGCGCTGCGATGCTTATGGTCCGGCGTGTGGTTCCCGAGGCGCTTCCCGCCGCCGTCCAGTCGCAGCCTTTATGGCTGCAGGCAATCGAGGCCCTGCTCGTCGCCGACATAGGCTTCTACCTTGCCCATCGCGCCTTTCACGCGGTGCCGTTCCTGTGGCGCTTCCACGCCATCCACCACTCGATCGAGGAGATGGATTGGCTGGCCGCCCACCGCGTCCACCCGGTGGACCAGATCCTGACCAAGTCAGCTTCGTTCCTGCCGCTCTTCGTGCTGGGCTTTTCCAGCGAAGCGGTCCTCATCTACGCGCTGATCTATCAATGGCAGTCGGTGTTCATCCACTCCAACACACGCATCAAGTTCGGGCCGCTGAGATGGCTGATTGCCTCGCCGCAGTTTCATCACTGGCATCATGCCAATGATCGCCAGGCCTATGACAAGAATTTCGCCGCCCAGTTGCCCCTCCTCGACCTGATCGGCGGCACCTTGTTCATGCCGCAACATATGCCGGAGAAATACGGTGTCGACGAGCCGGTGCCGCAGCTCTATCACCAACAGCTCGTCTATCCCTTCGTGACCACGGCCGAGCCGGCCGCGCCGATCGCCGAAGCTTCGCCGGCGGCCGCCAAGCCGGAATGACGGCATGGAAATGCCTGCGATTCCGTGAACTGATGTCCGGGGCAGGCTTCCTGAAAGTGTGGAGTCTTGTTGGCAGGTGGCGAAGCCGGCCGGTGGCTATTTCCACATGCCGCGCATGCGGGCGCCGAGGTCGACCTTGACGCCCGGCCGCTGGCGCGGGTCGTCCTTGAGCGCGGCGCTTGCCCAGGACGATTGCTCGAAGGCCGAAAGCATCGAGGCCGGGATGAAACGGGTGCGCGAGGCATAGACGTGGCGGTCGCCGCGCGCTGTCTGGTT
>NZ_RZTO01000747.1:0-3036 GCF_003997225.1 Mesorhizobium sp. M2C.T.Ca.TU.002.02.1.1 | reverse complement strand
GTATGATGCCAAGGCCGATACCGGTCTTGCCGTCGGAGCGCAGCGAGGTCTGGCCGATATCGGGTCCGAGCGTCACCGTGGCGACGTCGCGGATGCGGGTCGCGCCGCCGATGACGATGTTCTCGAACTCTTCCGGCGTGGTCACGTCGGCGGTGGTCCGCACGATGAGGTCCTGGTTCGTCGTGGTGATCGAACCGGCCGGGGAATCGAAGGCGACCGAGGCAAGCGCCGTTCTGAGGTCGGCAACGGTGAAGCCCTGGCTCGCCAGCTTGTTCTGGTCGACGTCGATGCGGAAGATCTTGTCGCGGTCGCCGGACACTTGGACGTCGGCGACGCCGGGCACCGCGGCGAGCTCGTCCTCGATGCGGTCCTGAACCAGCACCGTCATGTCCTGCACCGACATCGTGTCGGAGGTGACCGCGAGCCGCATCACCGGATCCGAATTCGCGTCGGCCTTGACGATGCGCGGCGCGTCGGCGGTTTCGGGCAGCTGGTTGGTGATGCGGCTGACGGTATCGCGCACGTCGGAGGCCGCGACGTTGAGGTCGACACCGTCGTTGAACTCGATGGTGACGCGGCTCTGGCCGAAGGAGGATGTCGACGAGATCGACTTGACGCCTGAGACGCGCGCGACGGCGCCTTCGATCGCGTCGGTCAGCTCGCGGTCGACGGTCTCTGCGGCCGCGCCCTCGAAGGTGGTGTTGACGGTGATGACGGGGCGGTCGACATCCGGCAATTCGCGGATCTCGACGCCCCAGAAGGCGGCAAGCCCGGCAACCGCGATCAGCGTGTTGAGCACGAAGGCCATGACCGGCCTGCGGATGAAAAGCGCGGTGAGGCCCGATCCTCGAGCGGCGTCGCCGATGCTCATCATGAGCCTTCGGCCTCGGTGGCGCTACCCTGGCCGGCGATGCGGACATCGCCGCCTTCGCTGACGCTCTGCGTGCCTTCGGTCACCACCATGTCGCCGCTCGCGACCGGCGCATCGATCAGCACCGTCTCGGTGTTGCGCTGGATGATGCGCACCGGAACGCGCTTGGCCTTGCCGTTGGCGACGGCCCAGACATAGGCGCCGTCGGTTCCCCACTGGATGGCAAGGGGGCTGACGGCCGGATAGGTATCGCCGGGGAACCGCATGCCGATCTGGAAGGACATGCCGGCGCGCAGTGAATCGGCGGGGTTGGCGATCGTTGCCTTGACGAGCAGCGTGCGGCTGTTCTCGTCGATGTGGTTGTCGATGGCCGAGACGGTGCCGGTATAGACCTGGTTGGGGTTGGCCAAGGGCGTCGCCGACAGTTGGGCGCCGACCTTGACCGCGGCGGCGAAACGTTCCGGCACCCAGAAATCGACGAGGATCGAGGACCGGTCGTCAAGCGTGGCAATCGCCGATTGGCTGGTGACGTAGTTGCCGGCGGCGATCGGCAGGATGCCGACAGTGCCTTCGATCGGCGCCACGATCGAGCGGCGCTCCAGCGCGAGCTCGGCGTCGCGCAACGCCAGCCTGGCATTGGCGAGCGTCACCTGGGCGTCGGCGACGGCCACCGGCGTGGCCGCGTTGGAAGCCCTGAGCGATTTCACCCGGTCGAGCTTGGACTGCGCATCCTCGAGCGCCACCTGCGCGCGGTCGCGCGCGATCACTTCCACATCGGAATCGAGCTTGGCGATGACATCGCCCTTTTCGACATGCGTGCCGGACTGGACCAGCAACTCGGTGAGGCGACCGGACGAATATGGGTTGACGGTGACGGTCGCGTTGGCGCGGCCGGTGCCGATCGCTTGCAGCCTGTCGTTGATGGTGGCGGTGCCGGCAGGCGAAGCGACGATGGTGACGACCTGACCTGCGCGGCTGCGTCCGGACTGACCGGGGCCGGCGCTCTCCGTAGCGGGGGGCGTCGCGGTGATGGTCCGGTCCAGCCCCCAACGCGACAGTATCTGCGGCGCGCCGGGATAAAAGCGCGCCCAGGCGGCCACGGCGGCAACCAGAATCACAAGCGCTGCAACAATCTGCTTCCAGCTCGACATCGACACTCCAGCGGCAGGACTCGTCTGCCGGATTCCAGAAGGAAGCAGGCACATCGACGACACGGGCTGGGGGCGAAAACCGGCCACGCCACACCCTGATATCAGCGGTTTATGGCAATTATCACGCAAACGTGCACATTAAATCTCGGTAACGTGAACGCGAGGCGCGGTTGGGATCCTTGCGTTTTGCCGCGTTTCGCCGGCGGCCACTGGCTTTCGCCCAGCTAGCGCAAGCTCTCCAGGTCGCGGATGCGCTTGGCGCCGGCGGCTTCCAATTGCCTGGTCACGGCGCCGATCAGCGTTTCGGCGACCACGAACAGAGCGGCCGACGAATCCCAGGCCGAAGGCACGGCGGTGCGTCCGGCGATCACATGGCGGGCGAAGCGTGCGATCGGCGACAGCCACTGGTCGGTGAAGAGAATGATCTGCACGCCGCGGTGATGCGCCTTCTCGGCAAAGCGGACGAGACTTTCCTGGTAGCGGCGGATGTCGAAGATCACCAGAACGTCGCGCTTGCCCATGTCGATCAGGCGGTCGCGCCAAATGCTCTCCTGGCCGGCGAGGTGATAGACGTCCGGTTGGATGATGGCGAGATGGGCAGCCATGTAGCGCGCCAGCGGATCGGTGAAGCGGCCGCCGATGAGGAAGGTCTTGCCGCGCCGCTCGGCAAGCCGCGCGGCGATGTCGGCGAGCTGTTTGTCGGTAAGGTGGCGGAACGTCTCGCGCATGTTGTCGAGCGTCGCCTCGAGCATCGGCGAGACGGCGCCGCCGGCCGAGCCCGGATTGAGCGTGCGCGAAGCGGGCGACTGCAATTGCGCCGCCAACTCATCCTGCAGCGCCGATTGGAATTCGGGGTAGTTCTGGAAGCCGAGCCTGGCGACGAAGCGCAGGATCGTCGGCGAGGACACGCCGGCCGCGGCCGAGAATTCGGCGACCGTCTTCAGCCCGGTCAAAGGATAGTTGGCAATCAGCGTCTGGGCGGCACGGCGCTCGCCGGCCGGCATAGCGCCGATG
>NZ_RZTO01000746.1:0-3042 GCF_003997225.1 Mesorhizobium sp. M2C.T.Ca.TU.002.02.1.1 | reverse complement strand
CCTTGGGGCCGAGGGTGACCTTCACCGCGTCGGCGAGGATGTTGACACCGCGCAGCATGCGCTCGCGGGCGTCGGAATGGAATTTGACTTCCTTGGCAGCCATTGGATCACTCCTTGTCTAGGCAGCTTTCATTTGACTGAATTGCGGTTCGATCGAAGCCCCGGTCAGGCGGCTTTTTTCAGCATCGCGGCTTGCTCGATCACGCCCATCACATCGCTTTCCTTCATGATGAGCAGATCCTCGCCGTTGAGCTTGATCTCGGTGCCGGACCACTTGCCGAACAGGATGCGGTCGCCGACCTTCACGTCGAGGGGCACGAGCTTGCCGCTCTCGTCGCGGGCGCCCGGGCCGACGGCGATGACTTCGCCTTCCTGCGGCTTTTCCTTGGCGGTGTCGGGGATGATGATGCCGCCGGCCGTCTTCTCTTCGGCCTCGATGCGGCGGACGAGCACGCGGTCATGCAATGGACGGAACGTCATATCGTTCTCCTTCAGGACAAACAGATTGCGAGAGGTTCCTCCGCTCCGGACCGGCAGGACCGGAGCGGGGCGCGCGACCCTTTCGGCGTCGCGCGCATGTCGAGCTAATTTTGCCTTCTTCGACTTTCAAGGGGGTGTCGAAAATTTTTTGGCACTCTCGAAAGCCGAGTGCTAGCGCGCTGAAAACACGCGATAAATCCGATCGAGAGGCTTGAATTCGCGCGTGATCTGAACAAAATTATCGGCGCCCGGCAGCGCCGGGTCGGCTCAGTAATTGGAACCCGAAACAAGGAGTTTTTTGGAGACGGAGGACAGAAATGGACCGACAGACGCTCTCGCCGATCATTCCTTCCCTTGCTCCCGAAATATCGGATCTTTCGCTTGACCGGCTGCTTTCGCCGGCCAGCCATTTTCAGCACCCGCGGGATGTGCTGGAGGACGGCTCGCTCGACATATGGGAAAAGCGGGCGATCCTTTCGTCCTGGGCGTCCGACGCCTGCGCCGTGGAATCGATGCCGGCGCTGCGCCAGCCGCCGGGCGCCGAGCGGCCGGTCTCCTTCGACGAGATCATGGATGCGCTGCGCCGGCTCGATGCGCTCGCTCCGCCGCCCAGCTGCCATGCCGATGACGACCACCGGCAACTGGTCGAGCGGCTGAGCGCGTGAGGGCCGAAGGCGATGGCAAGTACGGTCAGCAGGGAATTCCGCTTGCAGATGAATGGCTATGGCCTGACCACTGCCGAGATCCATTATCATCTGCCCGACCATCCCAGCCTGCTTCAGCTCTATGTCTGGCAGGACTATGATCTGGCACCGGATTTCCCCGTGCTGAAGGGCTTTCTGGGCTTTTGGGAGCGCGAGTTGGCGGGCGCCTTGCATTCGATCCGGGTCGCCCACCATCGGCTCATCAGGCCATCGGAATGGCTGGCCGTCGACGGGATCATCGCGATCCATTGAAGATCAGCGCCCTAAGGCGGTCGCGTTGCGCGGCCGCCTTCTTCGTCATTTACCCACCCGCATGCGGACGAAAAGCGTGACTTTTCACGACCTTGAAGACGGTTCAAGGCTGGGTCTTGACGTCTCGGATTTGAATTCCCAGATGGATTTTGCCGGTGCTTTGAGAGACCGGCAAGGGTCAAGGGGCGCTGCTTCCTTGGCGCCCCTCGTATCTATGTTGCTCAATGGAGGATGTAGCTATGAGAACCACCTTTGACTTCAGTCCGCTGTTCCGGTCGAGCATCGGTTTCGATCGAATGTTGAACGCGCTCGAAACGGCGAGCCGGATCGAAACCGTCGACAATTGGCCACCCTACGACATCGCCAAGACGTCGGAAGACGACTACCGCATCAGCATGGCGGTGGCAGGCTTCGCGCAGGACGAACTGGACATTACCCAGGAGCAGAACATGCTCATGGTCTCGGGCCAGAAAGCCGGCGAGGATAAGGGTGAGTACCTGCATCGAGGCATCGCCGGTCGCGCGTTCCAGCGCCGTTTCGAGCTTGCCGACCATGTCAAAGTCGTCGGCGCCAGCCTTGTGAATGGCCTGCTGACGATCGATCTGAAGCGTGAAATTCCGGAAGAGATGAAACCGCGCCGGATCGAGATCGCAGCCGACAAGGCGATGCCCAAAGGCGCGACGAAGAAGATCGAAGCCGAGAAGCACGCGGCCTGAGGCCTTCCTGTCAGCGCCCCCGCGCAACGCGCCGGGCACTGCCCGGCGCAGCAGCAAGGCTTTCAGACCGATGAGCAGAAAGGAGGAAACCATGAGTGTCCGTGATCTGATTCCCTGGGGCCGGAGCAACGGCAACCAGGTTCCAAGCGTTTTCCACGACGGCGAACGCGATCCGTTCCTGTCGCTGCATCGTGAGGTGAACCGCCTGTTCGACGATGTTTTCCGCGGCTTCGACAGCCGGTGGCCGTCTATTGGCGGTGCCTCCGCCCTCGGCACTGGTTGGCCGAGCGTCGAGATCTCCAATGGCGAGAAGGAGATCAAGGTGACGGCCGAGGTGCCCGGCCTCGAACAGAAAGACATCGAGGTCCTGTTCGACGACGGCGTGCTGACGCTGCGGGGCGAGAAGCGCTCCGAGACGGACGACAAGGACAGGCAATTCTCGGAGCGTTACTATGGCCGCTTCGAACGCCGCATCCCGGTCGGCTACGAGGTCAAGGAAGACGAGGTCGAGGCGCGCTTCAGGAATGGCGTTCTGACCGTCACCTTGCCGAAGAGCGAGAAGGCGCAGTCGCGGGTCAAGCGCATCGACATCAAGAGTTGATACATCGACGCGGGAGGTCGGCCAATGCGCCTCCCGCGTGCCGATCTCCATGCGAGCCACAGCAGTCGGACGCCCGCGCAGTGCTGCTCTTTGGCGGTCTATCAGGAGCGGCCCGCATAGAGAAAACCCACGCGAGCGGAGCTTCTCTTTTCCGTCCCGAAGTCTTCGTATCGGCCATTTGAATGATGACAAAAAGCTCGCCGCCTTGTCCCTTTCGCGGCGGCGAATTTCAGCATGCATCGAGAGATGAAGCTAACATATGTTATGCCGGCAAGACGGATCACCTGAC
>NZ_RZTO01000745.1:0-3046 GCF_003997225.1 Mesorhizobium sp. M2C.T.Ca.TU.002.02.1.1 | reverse complement strand
CCTGCATGACGGGCCGGCGCAACTGGTGGCGCTCGCCGCGCTCAGGATGGACAGCCCGGCGCTGGTCGATCCGACCACATCGAGCACGCTGCGCGAGGCCGAGATCGCCGGCATCCACAAGACGCTCGGCGAAGCGATGCGCGAGATACGCGGCATCTGCAACGGGCTGGTGCTGCCGCAAATCGAGACACAGGCCATCGCCGACATCTTGCGGCTCGCGGTGGCCGAGCACGAGCGGCGCACCGACACCAAAGTGTTGCTAACCCTGCCGGAGCGCTTGCCGGAACTCGGCACCTCGGAAAAGATCAGCATCTATCGCTTCGTGCAGGAAGGCCTGAACAACGCCTTCCGGCACGGCAAGGGCAAGGGCCAGCAAGTCAGGGCCACGACGAAAGGCGGCAAGCTTCTCGTCGAGGTTGCGGACACCGGCCCGGGCTTCGATCCGGCCCGAAGCGAGGGCCTTGGGCTTGCCGGCCTCAGGGAGCGTATCGAAAGCATAGGCGGACAGTTCGAAACGCTGACCGGCCCGGGAGGAACAAGACTGGTGATCACCTTGTCTGTCGAGGAGCAACCGTGAGCACGTCCATCCGCATCGCAATAGTCGACGACCATCCCCTGTTTCGCGAGGGCGTGGCGCGCAGCCTCGGCGAAATAGGCGGCTTCGAACTCGTGGGCGAAGGCGCCAGCGCCGAGGACGCCGAAAGGCTGGCGCGCACCAGCACGCCCGATATCCTCCTGCTCGACATCAGCATGCCGGGCGGCGGTCTCAATGCGCTCGCCGGCATCCTTTCAACGATGCCCGAGCAGAAGATCGTCATGCTCACCGTGTCGGAGACCAATGCCGACGTGGCCCAGGCGCTGAAGGCCGGCGCGCGCGGCTATGTGCTGAAAGGCGTCGGCTCCAAGGCGCTGGCCGAGATCCTGCGCGACGTCGCCAACGGCCAGAGCTACGTATCGCCGAGCCTCTCGGCGAGGCTGCTTTCCGACCTTCTGCAGCCCACCGGCAGCAAGCCCGATCCGCTCAGCCAGCTCACCGGCCGCGAGGCCGAAATCCTGAAACTGGTCGCGGAGGGGTTGAGCAACAAGGAGGTCGCCGCCCGACTGTCGCTGCAGGAGAAGACGGTCAAGCATCACATGACCAGGGTGCTCGCCAAGCTCAATGTGCGCAACCGCACCGAGGCGGCGCTGCTGATGCATGAGGCGAGGGAAAGGAACTGAGGGACGAGGACCGATCCCTCCTCTTTCTTCAATTCTTCAATTCTTCAATTCCCCAGTTCCCCCTCCCCCAACGCAATCACCCCCGCCTCGATGGGCGGGGGTGATATGCGAGGGGACGGGAGAAGGGGTAGCTTCTCCGGACCTCTCACAGGCTCAGCAGACGATCCAAGTCCTCCTCCGTCGCCTGCCGCTCGATGATGGTGCGGCCTTGCGCGTCCATCATCTCGAAACGGCCGTTCTCGACCTGCTCCTTCATGCCGTTGCGATGAATGACGGTGACCTTGTCACCGTCGATGGAGAGCGTGTCGCCGGTTGCGGCGTTGGTGTAGCTGTTCTTGCCGCCGGGATTGGTGTTGCCCTTGCCGCTGTTGTTGCCCGGCCCGGCATTGGGATTGCCGCCGCCGGCATTGCTGTTGCCGTTGTTGCCTTGGCCATTGCTGTTGCCGTTGTTGCCGCCGTTGCCGGAATTCGAGCCGCCGGCCGAACCGGAATTCGAGCCGCCGGCGGAACCCGAACTGCCGCCGCTGCCATTGCCGCCGTTCCCGCCTCCGTTGCCATTGCCGTTACCGGCATAGGCGGCGGATGCGAGCTTGGTCATGTAGCCCGGCTTCACCAGACAGGGCGCGACGACAATCGACAGCGCGGCAACGACGCACAGCACAAGGTGGGCAGGCCTTTTGCAGGCTGGTTGATGCATTCGGTCCTTTCCTGCGGGTCCGTCTCGGCATTGCCGAAGTTCCGCTCACGGGAAAGGCGCAACGGAACCAGTGTCTTGACCGGCAAGGATTCACATTCCGGCAAAAGACGAAAGCGGCCCACGACCCATGCCCCGACCGGTCGGACCATTTCCACCGGCATGACTGACCAATGTCGCAGGCGGCGGACATCGGCGAGCTGGAAAAAATTACCCCCGCACGGAGGCGGGGGTAAGGTGAGTAGCCAAGTTCTACCGCAAGACGATCAGGACCGCAGAGACGAAGCAAAAGGTGGCAACCTGATTTTGCAGCGCTGACCTCCGGTCCCTTAAGATCTAATCCCGATAAAACCTCGCTCTCACAAACTCTATCTCACAAACTCTTCAGGCGATTGAGATCGGCCATGGTGGCCTTGCGGTCGACGATGGTGCGTCCGTATTTGTCTTCCATCCTGAACCGGCCGTTCTCGATCTTCTCCTTCATTCCATTGCGGTGCGTGACCTGGATTTTGGTGCGGGTGGCCTCAACCTTGTCGCCCGTCAGGGCGTTCACATGATCATCGACATCGGCGGTGCTTGCGGCGCTGGCGCTGCTGTTCTTACCGCTGTTGCCGTTTCCGTTGTTGCTGCCGTTGTTTCCGTTTCCGTTGTTGCCGCCGCTGTTTCCGTTTCCGTTGTTGCCGCCGCTGTTACCGTTTCCGCTGTTGCCGCCGCTGTTGCCGTTTCCGTTGTTTCCGCCATTGCCGGAATTCGAGCCGCCGGCCGAACCGGAATTGGAGCCACCTGCAGAGCCGGAATTGCCGCTATTCCCGCCTCCGTTGCCGTTCCCGCTGTTACCGCCCCCGTTACCGTTTCCACCACCCTTGCCGCCGCCGCCGCCGTTTCCACCGCCACCGTTTCCACCGCCACCGCCGCCTTTGCCGGCATAGGCCTTGGTCACGACCGGACCATCGAGGGAGAGACTGAAAGGCGCGACAACAAGCGCCAACACAGTCAGCGCTCGCAAGACCAGCCTGCAGCCCCTGCGCTTTACGCGCATTCCGCTCTCCCCATGCCAGCCCTTCAGCCCGTCGGCCGAGCTACCCCACCGGCAATGTCGCAGCATAAGCATCCCCAATCAGCAGGTCATAAGGA
>NZ_RZTO01000744.1:0-3064 GCF_003997225.1 Mesorhizobium sp. M2C.T.Ca.TU.002.02.1.1 | reverse complement strand
GTTCATGGGCATGCTCTTCTTTTGTTGAATAATCATTCAATATAAGCATATTTCCCATTGAAATGCAATGGCTTGTGGAAATATGAAAGTTCCGCCGCGGCAAGGTTGAGCCTGCCTGAGCCGGAAAAATCACGGAAAATCCGGGTCTTAATCGAGGAAGCGGAACGGCGGTTGCGAGCGCCGACGCCTGCCGCGAGGATGGCATGTTTCGATCGATGCCGAGCATGTGGCAGAGGGCTGCGAACACGCTCGATTCAGGCACCGCTGTGTGAGGCTGTTTACAGTCGCCCGGGCGCGACAGGCGCATATCTGCGCCGACCAGCTTCGATGGCCGATCGAATGGTTGCAGCGGATTGGGATACCGCCGCGGATGGTGCCTGTTGCAATCCTGTTACACAGACAATCGCCGCGATCATCCGTCCGTTACATGGCGCGATTAAGTTCGTTTCATAGCCAAAAAGAAAGATAACGAAGGGAACAGCGATGTTTGCGAAAGTTCGTACCGCCGATGCCGATCGCCGCCTGCATGGACCGGAACGCAACGACCGCCGGCCGAAGCTGGCGTTGCGCCAGCGCGCCAGCGATCATCCGATGGCGATGTTCATGATGATCGGCGCCTGCGCCTTCGTCGGCATGCTGGCGGCACCCGCCTCAGGCCCGGCTTTCGCCTCGATCAATCCGCCCGCCAACGTCGTCGAGGGCGCGCAGACCACGCTCAAGACCGCCCGTCTGCCGGAATCCGCAGTCGACTTTGCCTGCAAGGGCCAGAACTGGGGTGCCGAGAGCCTCGATTGCCTGCGCGCCATCGCCGAGCAGTCCGGCCGGCACCGGGAGCGCGCGGTGCGCATGATCGCCAACGCCGCGCCGCTCACCAACACGCCGAACATTTTTTAAGAGCTCCCCTGAGCGCACCCTCCTGCGCTCCAGTCAGGCTCCCGCCGCTACGTCGGTCGGGAGCCTCTTTTTTAGGCCCGGTCGATATTCAGGTGAGGCTGGTCTGCAAATTGCGCCTTTCTGTGCTTCCGGTGCTCGCGTACCTCAAGTACGCTCCGCTCCGGTTCTCGGAAGGCACAATTTTCGACTCAGCCTGACCTGAATCTCGGCCGAGCCTGCGGCGGCGCGAGTTCAGGTTTTGGATAGCGCCGCGCCGGCCTTGGGCCAGTCAACTTAGATTCAGATGTGGGTGCCGTTGTCGGCTGTGGCGGCGGCTTCGTCGGCGACGGTCGAGAGGATGCCGCGGACGTCGAGCGTCGAGAAGGGCTTTTCCAGGATGTGCGGGCGCTGCTGCGGCGGCAGCGCTTCGATCTCGGCCTTGGCGCCGATCATGTCGCCGGTCACCAGCACGAAGCGCTTGGCGAGCGGGGGCTGCTGCGCGAGCAGTTCGCGGTAGATCGCAATGCCGCTGATGCCAGGCATGCGCAGATCGGAGAAGACGATGTCCGGCGGCATGTGACCGTTCAACACGTCGGCCGCCGATGTCCAGCTTGCCACGACGCGTGACTTCACGCCCATCAGTTCGAGTATGTCGGACAAGGACGCTGCGACGTCCGGCTCGTCGTCGATCACCAGCGCATGACGCAGCCCGCTCGAACGCGCCGGCCCTTCGCCAGGCGTGGCGCCTCCGCCCGCGATCGCCGGCAACTGCACGACGAAACGCGCGCCGTTCGGCTGCACTTCCTCGAACCGTATGCTGCCGTGGTGGCGCTCGACGATCGATTTCGAGATGGACAGGCCGATGCCGGTGCCGACGCCGACCGGCTTGGTGGTGAAGTAGGACTCGAAGATGCGCGCGCGGATCGCCTCGGGAATGCCCGGGCCGTTGTCCTCGACGGAGAAGCCCGGATTGCCGAGCTCGTTGCGGAACGTCCGCACCTTGATGTGCCGCTCGCCGGTCACGCCGGCCAGCGCATGCTGGCTGTTGATGAGGAAGTTGGCCACCACCTGCGTGATGTGGTCGGCGTCGGCCATGGCAAGCAGCGGCCCGTCGGCAAAGTCGGTGTCGATGATGATGCCGCTGGAGCGCGCGCCATAGGCGGTGACTTCGAGCGCCGAGCGCATCACCTGGTTGAGGTCCGTCTCGGCCTGCTCGGTCGGGTGCAGCCTAACCATCGACAGGAAGCTCTTGACGATGCGGCCGCATCGCTCGGCGGCGGCGCGCACCTTCTCGGCGCGTACCTTGGTCTGCGGGTCGCCGGCGAATTCATGCAGCAGCGTCGACTGCGCCACCACCACCGCCAGCGGGTTGTTCAGCTCGTGCGAGACGCCGGCAAGCAGCGAGCCCATCGCCGCCATCTTCTCGTTCTGGTGCAGCTTCTCGCGCTGTCGGTTGATCTCCTCCTCGGCCTGGAGCTTTTCGCGCAGGTCGCGGATCGAGCCGAAGATCAGGCGGCGGTCGGCAACGCGCATCTCGGTCGCCGTCAGCTCGATCGGGAAGATCTCGCCAGCGGCGTTCTGCGTGACGGTTTCGAGCCGCTGGCCGACCATCGGCGCGCCGCGGCCGGCCATGTATTCGGCGCCCGAGGCATAGCCTTTGCGGTAGTATACCGGAACGATGGTATCGAGCAGGTCCTTGCCGAGGATGGCGCTGCGCTGGAAGCCGAACATCTTCTCGGCGGCGGGATTGAACTCGATGATCGAACCCGTCTCGTCGATGACGATGATGGCGTCGAGCGAGGCCTGCAGCATTGTGCGCCGGATCACCTCGCTGGCATGCGCTTCCGATGGCGAGCGCTCGATGGCGTCGCCGATGGCCAAGGCGATGATGTGCAGCGTCGCCTCTTCCTCATCGGTCCATTCGCGTTCGGCGATGCAATCGTTGATGGCCAGTGTGCCCCAAAGGTGGCCATGCGCGAAAACGGAGACGGACAGGAACGACTTGATGCTCTGCTTCTCGAAGTCGGCCCGCAGGAAACCGTCGAGGTCGCGCGTGTGGCCGGAGAAGATCTTGCCTTGCCGCTCGTCTTCCTGCAGCCGCTCCAGCAAAGAATCCGAATTGATGATCGACTGCACGATCACGGTGGGCGAGGCCAGCTCGCCGCCGAAATCCGGGTCGATCCAATAGGCG
>NZ_RZTO01000743.1:0-3067 GCF_003997225.1 Mesorhizobium sp. M2C.T.Ca.TU.002.02.1.1 | reverse complement strand
CGGCATGGGGGTGGAAGAGGCTGATTTTCCCGGGCGCGATCCGATCGCCGAGATGGAAAAGTTCGGGCGGGAATACCGGCTGATGCTCGATGGGCTGATGCAGCTCCTGCGCAAGCGCGCCGAGGAGAAGGGAAGCGCGCGCGTCGCCCAGACCATGGTCGGCGCTTCCGAGGTCAATCCGCTCAAATTCCTGCCGACGGTCGAGGATGTCATCGTGACCATCATCGCGGAACGCAGCCCGGGCTTCCTGACCGGCGAGGCGGCGATCGGCGACGCTGTGAAAGATCTCGCGCAGCATCACGTGCGCGCCTGGCGCGGTGTGCAGGCAGCGCTTCGGCGCATGATCGACCGTTTCGATCCGGCCGCCATCGAGGAAGAGCTCAAGTCCAATTCCGCGATTGGCAATCTGCTGTCCGGTGGGCGCAACGCCAAGCTGTGGGAGCTCTACCAGAAACGCCATCGCGACATCGCCCAGAGCGCGGAATCGAGCTTCCTGGGCGAGATCGGCGCAGACTTCAGGGATGCTTACGAAGAGGAGTAGGGACATGATCGACAGACGCGAATTCATCGTTGCCATTGGCGCCACGGGCCTGCTTGCGGCTTGCCAGAGCGGCCCGCCGAAACCATCGGTCATCTCGGTCAACGTGACCGGCGGCGCCGGCATGAATCCGGGACCGGGCGGCGGCGACCGGCCGGTGACGGTTCTGGTGATGCGGCTTGCCAGCACCGGCAAGTTCAATTCGGCCGATTATTTCGCGCTGCAGGGCGATGCCGGTTCGGCGCTTGGCGCCGACCTTATCGGCTCGGACGCGATCTCGGTCGCGCCGGGCAAGACGGCGGCCAAGACCATCACGGTCGAGCCGAACGCGACCGCGCTCGGCTTCGTCGCGCTGATCCGCGAACCGGGCGGACGCAACTGGCGCACGACCAAGTCGGTTTCGCCAGGATCGAAGTTCACCATCAATGTCGGCCTCGGCAAGGGCGGCATTTCCGCCTGACGGCGAGACAACCACGGCAGTGCAGAGAGTGGCAGCATGAGCGACGCAAACAGGGTGCTGTGGTCGGAGGGTCTGTTTCTCAGGACCCAGCATTTCCAGCAGCAGGACCGGTTCTTCGAGGGGATGGTGCGCGGCGCCTTGCAGGCCGGCCAGCTCCACACGTTCGGCTTCCAGCAGCTGACGCTCGACCAGTCGCTGCTCGACGCCGGCCAGGTGTCGATCGTGTCCGCCCGGGGCATCTTCCCGGACGGCACGCCCTTCTCCATCCCGGAGCTGATGGACGCGCCCAAGCCGCTGCCGGTCACGGCCGATACCGGCGCCGGCCCGGTGCTGATCGCGCTGCCGCTGGAGCCGCCCGGCGGCGTCGGCTTCGATCCGGCGCATGCGGCATCGACGGGGGCGCGCTACCACGGCAAGATCGTCCCGGTGCGCGATGCCGTGCAGGGCGGTGCCGATCCGGAAGAGATCGAGGTCGCCCGACCGCAGGCGGTGTTGCTTGCGCCCGGCAAGTCGGTCGGCGGCTATACCGCGCTGCCGGTAGCCGACATCACGGGCGTGCGCGCCGATGGCGGCGTCTCGCTCGACCCGGCCTTCCTGCCGCCGACGCTGATCACCGGTGCCGTCCACTGGTACCGGCAATTGCTGCAGGAAGTCGTCACCGGCCTCGACCAGATCGCCGAGGCGCACGGCAAGATGGTGATGGGCGGGGCAGGCCGCAGCGTCGAAGACTTGCTGATGCTGCACCTCGCCAACGCCGCGCGGCCGCGCCTTGCGCATATGCTGGCGCAGGATGTCTTCCATCCGGCCGAGCTCTATCTCGAGCTTGCCGGCCTCGCCGGCGAGATGGCCACCTACGGCTCGAGCTCGCGGCGGCTCGGCGAATTGCCGGCCTACGACCACATGGCGCCAGGCCCCGCCTATATGGCGCTGGCGGACGCCTTGCGTTCGCTCATCCTCAGCCTGCGCTACATCGAACCGAAGTCGCGCGCGCTGCCGGTCATGCGGCACGCGACCAATGTCTGGAAAGTGCGCATCGACAACCCGAAGCTGCTCGTCGCCAGCCGTATCGTCATCCGCGTCGGCTCCGAGCTTTCGGAAGACGCGCTGCGCAAGATCTTCGTCAACCAGGCGACGGTCGGCTCGGCCGACCAGTTCGAAGGCCTCTGGAAATCGCGCCTGCCCGGCATCCCGCTGAAGCCGCTGCATTCGCAGCCGCGCGAGATCCCCTATGACGGCGATCGGCTGTGCCTGGAGCTCGACCAGAAGAGCGAGCACTGGGCCTCGTTGCTCGACGCTCCGGGCTTCGTCATCGGGGTGTCCGGCGTGCTGCCGAGCGAGCCTCAGGTCGACTGCTATTCGGTGAACAGGTGAGGCCATGAGCCGGGATGATCCTTTCGGACTGTCGGAGGATCGCGAGCGCACCCGCATCCGGCTGACGGGTGCCGCGCCCCGGCCGCTGGCGCCGCTGGCGCCGGGCGCGCCGGTCAAACGCGCGCGTGCGCACCCCAACACGCTCATCAACATCTTCGCGCCGCTGCTCGAATTCGCGCCGGAGCTCGAAAGCGCGCTGGCGCCGGAGAACCCGGAAGTGATGCGCACGCGCCTGCTCGACGAGCTGGTGCGGGCGCGCGACGCCGCTGTTGCCGCGGGCTCGTCGCTGGAGCGCGCGGACCAGGCGGCATGGGCGGTGGCGGCGCTGCTCGACGATCTCGCGCTCAACACGCCATGGGGCGGCGCCAGTGCCTGGCCGCGCCAGCCGCTTGTGGTGATGCTGCGCGGCGACGTCGATGCCGGCACCCAGTTCTTCACCCGCCTCGACGAGCTGGAGCGGCATCCCAACCGCGACCGCGAAATGCTTGAGCTGCAATATTACTGCCTGGCGCTTGGCTTCCGCGGCAAGTACCGGGTGCCCGGCCGCGCCGGCGACCGGTCGCTCAACGCCGTGCGCGTGGCGGCGGCGCGCTTCCTGCGCAACGCGGATGCCGAGGACGCGCCGCTGTCGCCGAACTGGAAAGGCGTTGTCGCCTCCGACGAGCCGCAGCGCTTCATCGTGCCGATCTGGGTGATGG
>NZ_RZTO01000742.1:0-3072 GCF_003997225.1 Mesorhizobium sp. M2C.T.Ca.TU.002.02.1.1 | reverse complement strand
ATCTCCCCCCTTGCGGGGGAGATGTCCGGCAGGACAGAGGGGGGTGTGAAGGATCGCGGCGCTGGCGTTATTCTCGCATCAGCCACCGCCCTCGCCTTCCTCCCCACCCCCGCCTTCGCCCACGCCTCCGATCGCGGCCATGTCCTGCTTCTCCCGACGGGCTACTACATCGCCGGCGGCGCTTTTGCCGTGGCGGTCAGCTTCCTCGTCCTGGCGTTGCTTCCGCCTGCCGCCCTCGACCGCTTCTGGCGTCGGCGCATGTCCTTGTTCACCGTCAGCGACGTTCCACGCGCCATCGTCAGTTTAATTTCATTTGCCGGCTTCGTACTTCTCGTCGCCGCCGGCCTTTTCGGCAGCCGCGACCCGCTTTCCAACCCGCTACCGCTGGTGATCTGGACGCTGCTCTGGGCCGGCTTCACGCTGCTGCAGGGCGCGTTCGGTGACCTCTGGTCGTGGCTCAACCCATGGTACGGCCCTTGGCGCGTCGCCGCTCGCGTCTTCGGCCTTCAGGCTGGCGAGGCAAAGCCGTCACGCCTGCCGTCATGGCTCGGCTTCTGGCCGGCCTTCATGCTGTTCCTCGCCTTCGCCTGGTTCGAGCTGATCGATCCGGCGCCCGACGATCCGGCCCGCCTGGCCTTTGCCGCCGGTATCTACTGGCTGGCGAGCTTTGTCGCGATGCTCATCTTCGGCTACGGCGCCTGGAGCAAGCGTGGCGAATTCTTGACCATCTTTTTCGCCATGGTCGCCCGTTTCGCGCCGTTCGAGCGCCGCGAAGGCCGCCTCTCGCTCTGCTGGCCCGGCGCCAAGCTGCTGGCCGCCGAGCCGCTGCCGCTGAGCGGCACGGCCTTTCTTCTGCTGGCGCTGTCGTCGGTGTCCTTCGACGGCCTGTCGAAAACCTTCCTCTGGCTTGGCCTGTTCGGCGTCAACCCGCTGGAGTATCCCGGCCGCACCGCCCTGATCGGCATCGGCAGCTTCGGCCTCGTGCTCACCTTTGTCCTGCTCGCGGCGGTGTTCGCGTTGGCCGTCTTTCTTGGACAGCGGCTCGCCGGCGATGCGCAGCCGTTCGGAAAAGCCGCCGGCCTGCTGGTCTGGTCGATCGTGCCGATCGCGCTCGCCTACCACATCGCGCATTACCTCGCCGTGCTTTTGGTGGACGGCCAGTATGCGCTGGTCGCGCTCTCCGATCCCTTCGCGCTCGGCTGGAACCTGTTCGGCACCGCCAACAGGATGGTCGAGGCAGGCATCGTCGCCGGCGCTCAGTCGGCCTGGTGGCTGTGGAATCTGCAGGCCGGCGTCATCATCGCCGGCCATGTGCTGGCGGTCCTGATCGCGCACGGGCTCGCCTGGCGGCCGCATCCGCAAGCCTCCCGCGCGGCGCTCAGCCAGCTTCCGCTGACACTCCTGATGATCGCCTATACGATATTCGGCCTTTGGTTGCTTGCCACGCCGACGGCGGGATGAGAGAAGGGCGCCGCTGAATACCGTTGGGGAAGCTCGCTTGCCAGCTCATGGCTTTGGTGATTTAGTTTGTACACATGCAATTTTCGCATCCTCCGCGCGAGGAGGATCGAGCCGCCTTATCGCTGGTCAAAACTGAAAAAACAGGGGAACGGACATGGCTGACAAGAACGGATTTTTCGACCTCTCCAAGACGACGCTGTCTCGCCGCACGGCGCTGAAGGGCATGGCCGCGGGCGCCGGCCTCGCGCTGGCCCCCGGCTTCGTCCGCTACAGCCAGGCGCAGAGCTTGGCGCCCATCAGAATAGGTTTCCAGTCGCACCGCACCGGCATCGGCGCCGCCTATGGCCGCTGGTACGAGAAGACGAGCGCGGCCGCCGTCAAGGCGATCAACGACGCCGGCGGCATCGGCGGCCGCAAGGTGGAGCTGGTGATCGAGGATGACGGCACCGATCCGGCGCGCGGCGCCGAGGTGGTCAACAAATTCGCCAAGCAGCACAAGACCGACATCGTCTTCGGCACGCTGTTCTCGCATGTCGTGATTGGCTCGGCGCCCGCCGCCGGCGAGAACAAGATCCCCTATTTCGTGGTCAGCGAAGGCCATCACGTCGCCTCCACCAAGCTCAACCGCTACGTCTTCCAGCCCGGCATCACCGACGTGAAGAGCCAGATCCAGTCGATGGCGCCGTGGATTGCCGCCAACGCCGGCAAGAAGGTGACGCAGATCTTCCCGGACTTCGCCTTCGGCTACGACCATCGCGACTACCTGCCGCCGGCGCTGAAGGCGCAAGGTGGCGACGTGATCGCGCAGATCGCCATCCCGCCGACGGAAAGCTCCTTCACGAAGTACTTCCCGCAGATCCCGGCCGAGACCGAGGTGATCTACCACGTCATGGTCGGCCCTGCGGTGCTCACCTTCGTCAAGGAGCTCGGCGAGTTCTACGGCTCGCAACGGCCGCAGCTCTTCGGCTTCATCGACTCGCTGGAAGCCGTCGACATCAACAGCCCCGGCCTCGAATTCCTCGACGGCAGCCATTTCTGGGAAGGCTCGCCGCGCTACGCGCAGCCCGACGATTCCGCCGCGCAGAAGGCCTACCGAGCCGCCGTCGGCATCGACGACAACGGCGCCGCCGTCGGCGACCCCAAGGACGTCTCCACCGCCGCCCACATGTTCGGCTGCTGGGAAACGCTCTATGTCGTCAAGAAGGCGATGGAGGATGCCGGCTACAAGGGACCCGAGGATCGCGCCAAGCTGGTCGAGGCCACCGAGGCGCTGAAGGAATTCGCCGAAGGTCCGGAGCATCCGCAGGGCCCGAAAACCTTCAACGGCAAGATCCACCAGTGCTTCGGCATCCAGAACATCTCCAAGGTCGAAGGCGGCAAGCTCAAGGTCGTCCACAAGACCAAGATCGAGGACGGCCTCTACGAGCCGGAAGGGGATTACACGACGCAGGCGCTGTAGGCGCCTTACCCTCCCCCTTTGTGGGGAGGGTCGGCGAACCGGCTTTGCATTTCGCGAAGCCGGTGAGACGGGGAGGGGGCTGCGATGGCCCTTGCCCCACCCCCCACCCGACCGCTACGCGGTCACCCTCCCCACGAGGGGGAGGGTAAGGG